>NZ_MJGC01000063.1 GCF_001746915.1 Desertifilum tharense IPPAS B-1220 | reverse complement strand
CTCCCCATCCCCCCACCCTCTTCCCACTCAGCACTCAGCACTCAGCACTTTACACTCTATTTAGCAGTGAGGGCAGTTTTAGGATAGGCGACTCGCTTGTGGTGGAATTGTTGCCAAACGCGGACGAAGACATCAGCGATGGTATTCATTTCCTCGCGGGTTAGACCAGAATCCACTAACTGATTATCCTGCCAACGCGCTCTGAGGATTTTATTGACCATTGCCAACGCTTCCTCGTAGGTGGCTTCTTTGAGCGATCGCAAGGCCGCTTCGCAAGAGTCGGCTAGCATTAAAATTCCGGTTTCTCGCGACTGGGGAACCGGCCCATCGTAGCGAAAATCTGACTCGCGGACTGTAATGCTCGGATCGTCTTGGGCCATCTGTTGCGCTTGGTGATAGAAAAAGGCAATTAGCATTGTCCCTTGGTGTTCTGGAATAAAGGCTTGAATGGCTTTAGGCAAACGGTACTTGCGGGCCATCACCAAACCTTCGCTGACGTGCTTTTTAATAATGTCGGCACTCTTCCAAGGGTCTTTAATTTCAGTATCGTGCTTATTCGGACCGCCCATTTGGTTCTCGCAGAACAAGAGCGGATCGTGCATTTTCCCAATATCGTGATACAGCGTTCCGGCGCGAACTAACTCCACATTGCAATTGAGTTCTCTAGCGGCGGCTTCGGCTAGGGTCGAGACAAACAGGGTATGTTGGAACGTTCCGGGCGCTTCTAGGGCGAGGCGCTGCAACAGGGGGCGGTTGGGGTTGGCTAATTCAGCCAGACGAACCGGGGTAACTAAATCAAAAACATGCTCAAGATAGGGGCTTAAACCCAATGCCACGATACTCCAAGCGATGCCGCTGAGGCTGCGTAATGCTGCTGCACCGAGAACTGTGGGTAAAACCAGTCCTACGGACGAACTGGAAATCATGGCAATCAAAAGGTAAACGCCGCCTTGGATTAAACCCACGCCGACGCCGAGGAGGGCGACTTCTTCGCGCGATCGCAATCTTCCGGCGACTAAACCCCCTAACAAGCCACCCGCCGCACTCGCCAACCCATCGCTAATCGTAATTTCTAAGCCAATCGGTAGCGCTAGACTCAATAAACCCACCACCGTCACCCCAATGGCCGAACCATAGAAGCTACCAATCAATAAGCCAATGGCGGGCAAGCTGGTGGAGGAAACGCCCAAGCTCACTAAAATCGGGGCGCTCAGAGTTAGCAGCAATACTAATAAATAATCTCGGCGTCGCATTCCGGAGTGAACGCGTCTTTCCACCAACCAGAAAATGCAGACGGCGCTACCCACTAAGCTGGCAAAGCCGATCAAACCCCTCCAGTTAATGCCGCGTTCGCTCAAGCCAAAATAATCAATCAGGACAAAATCTGCTTGGGAAATGCTTTGTCCTGCCTCTACAATCACCTCGTTTTTGGCAATTTGAATAATCACCGGATCGACTTCTCTAGCGGCTTGTTCGGCTCGCAGGCGGGTCTGTTCGGGGTCTTCGATCAGATTGGGTTTCAGCATTGAGGAGAGAACCTCAATCGCGAGAGGCTCTGCTTTTAAGGGGACAGAGCCATTCACCTGCAAGCTAATGGCATTTCGCAGGATATTGGGGGGCAGTCCTCTGGGTACGCCTTGAGCAAGGATGCGGGCGGTTGTGTCTTTAATACCTTGTTGGGTAGTGTCCCATTCGGCATCGGTGAGTTCAAATAAGGTGACTTTGTACAGTTTCCGGCTATTGGGCGCAACTTGTCGTTCTAGGTTCGCCGTGGCGTTCTGATAGGCGAGGCGAGCTTGCTCGATGCTTTGCAGGATGTTCGCAAAGCCGACGGGGCCAGCAGATTGCTTGAGGCGGCGTAATTGCGCGATCGCTCTTTGCTGTTCGGCAGAACTGACGCCCGCTAGAGCATTCGCAGTCCCCCCAGAACGCCCCGGCTCGTTACCCCGATTGAAGGCGAGGGGTCTTTGGGGCGTCTCTCGCGTAACGCTTAGGCGAATAATCCGCCATTCCCACTCTTCGCAAGCGCGCAGGTAATGCTGAATTTCGGTGGAAAGCGCCGTGGGGTCTAGGTAAGGAAAGGGCCCGGCACTCAGACGCAATTGGGTGCCTCTAGAGAGCAGGTTGTAAAGTTCGCGATAAATTTCTTGGTTGACAACCTGATTGAGCATCAGGACAGGTATGGCCCCGGTGCGTTCTTGCTTGCGCCTTTCCTCGGTGGATTTGGTATCTTCAACTCTGGCGTCATCGGGCGCAAAAAGGGTTTCTGGGGCAATGGTTCCCACATCCAGTTTGGGGGCGTTGTAAAATCGGTACCCAATTGTACTGGTCAAAGAGACAACGGCGATCGCTACTAAGACAGATGGGTGTGCCTTGTAGTTGAGGCGCTTGTTGCGGGTTCGGTTGAGTTGTGCCGTCATTGCGTCAGTTTGAACAAAAGCACCAGGTAATATTGAGGCCCATCTGGGCGGGTGCGATCTTTGTGTGACGCGCTTGCGCGCGCTAGGAGTTTCCGTGACGTAAACCCGCCACCACTGATCGACCTGCCGCGCTAACAACTCAATTGGTTTCATAGAGGCACCCAACTAATTGCGGCTACAGCAGAACTGTTCCGTCAGGCCACCAAAATATACGGTCATGACCCTGATTATAGCCAAGACAAGCCCTAGAAAATTTGTTACTCTGTTAGACTGACTCTTCACGCGCTTATCCCCCAGACGGAAACACAATCGGTTATTAGCTCTAAAAGTGCCTTGGGGAGTTGACTAAGACGGGTCTCGCCTGTTCCGAGACACTTTTTTTTCAGCGGACTTTAGGCTAACAGTTTGATTACTTACATTAAAGGGTTCTCAAACATTGGCCTACTCTCTCCGGATGGATAGGGGATCGAGCTGAAATTTTCAACTGGGGATGCGATCGCGATCCTGAGCCAAGTTTCCCACGACTAACGCGGGCGGAGGGTCTGGGGTGCTGCGATCGCGCTTAACTGAGCGACATTCAGAAAAACCGGATCGCTGACCAGATTGCCATCGTCTTTTGATTGTAGGGCAGGCGCGATCGCATAGTAAGAGCCTGACCAAGCTGCCCAGAGATGATGCGCCAGTTGAGAAAGGTGGCGAATATCGGGCGGAGTTCCCTGAGCATGACTCAACTTGTGCCAACCCAGACGCCAAGAGAGGGGAATTCCTGAAAAACTATTGTAAGCTCCGGCTAGCATCCCCGCGATCGCGCTGGTTAGCTGCGGCGTTTTGGAGGTTCGCGCTGCTCGCAAAACCACCAGGCGAAAATCTTCCGGCGTGCTTAAAAAACAATACAACGCCCGCAACATAGACAGGGTAGCCGTACAAGGGTGGCTGAGTTGGCTTTCTACGGCTTCTAGAGTTGCCCCTTGTTCGAGTAAGGTTTGGAGATGGTGCAGTTGGGGTAATAGTTCTTTTGAGTCTAAATGCTCTAGTTCGGCGTGGAATTGCTCGGTCAGTTGCGGTAAGACGTTCAAGGGAACGAGCAACTGTTCTTTGAAAATTAAAGCCAGAATTTGACTTAAAATAACGGCGTTAAGCTGAATTTCAGGGGTAAAGGCGTAGCTTTGACCCAGAGAGGTGAGTTGTTTGTGCAATAACAGCCGATTTTCATGATAAAAACAGGCAACGGGTACGATCGCGCCGAGGGCAGCCGGAGACGGGGACGTTGCTACCCGTTCGGTTGAATTCGCCTTGAGGAGATGATCAGTGCTGGCGATCGCAAAATCATACCATCCCCCGGAAATCGAGATTGGGGGAAACTGACCCTTGGGGAGTCCTGGCAAATTGAGGCCCAATAACTCGCCCAACACCGAACCGCAAAAAGTACCTTGAAAGCGACTAAGGAGTGAATAACGCATAATGTGTCAACGTCCTCGCAACTAGCCGCGAGGCGTTCTATTGCCCTCCCGTAACGTCTGATGCATCAACCAACTTGATTGTCTCCATCCTACAAGCATCCGTATCGATCGGCTTGCTAGACTAACGGGAAAAACGCTCGATAGTCGGAGTCAACGTCATGCGAATTTTGTACGCTTCTATTGCTAGCGCTGTCTTAGTCGGGAGTTTTAGTACCCTGTCTCCGGCTAAGGGTCAAACGCTGCTTTCTCCTCCCCAAGCCGAGGCGCTGACTCGCCCAACACTCAGCTTAGGCGCTCAAGGTTCTGCGGTGTCTGAACTGCAAGCAGCCCTCAAGCTACTGGGCTATTATAGCGGCCCGGTTGATGGCTTGTTTGCCGAAGCGACTGCGATCGCGGTTTCTCGCTTTCAACAAGCTGCTGGAATAGACGCCGATAGTATTGTCGGCCCCAATACCTGGTTTCGCTTATTTCCGCCCGTCACCTTCGCCGCCACAGGAGTTGCACCTGCACCCGTCACCCCCAACCCCGTTTACATCCCGCCCGCTACAGAAGAATTTCCGATCCTCAGACGGGGAATGAGCAGTTCGGCTGTTGAACGGCTGCAAATTCGCTTGCAAGAAGCTGGCTTTTATTGGGGAGAAATTGACGGAGACTTTGGCCCAACCACAGAAGCCGCTGTCTTTGCTGCTCAAGAAAGTTACGGTTTAGAAGTGGATGGCATTGTGGGCCCTTCAACTTGGAGAGCCTTGTTTGAATAAGGGGAGTTCAATAACCCATTGGGTGCCTTTTTCTGCTGAAGAAACATAACTCAAGCGACCGTTATGCATTTCTTCAATAATTCGCCGACTGGTGACTAAACCCAACCCCAAACCTTGACCTGCGGGCTTGGTGGTAAAGAAAGGTTCAAACAAACGCGCTTGACTTTCTAAAGATATGCCAATTCCATTATCCTGAATTCCAATAACCATCGATTCATAACCTCGAATTTCCGTCCAAATCTTAATTTGGGGTTGAAAAAATTGGCGCTTCCAATGATTATATTTGCATTCAATCGCTTCAACTGCGTTGAGAATTAAATTAAAGAGAACCTGATTGATTTGCTCGGCATAACCATAAATGGGGGGCAAGGTTCCATAATCTTTTTCAACTTGAATCTGAAACTCATCATTTCTAGCGCCGAGACGATAGCGCAGCAAGGCTAGAACCGCTTCTATATTTTGATGAATATCGATTTCTTTAAATCCAGATTCATCCAGGTGAGTAAAGTTTTTCAAGGCAGCCATCACTGCATGAATGCGGCTGGCACCCGTTTTCATCGATTTCATTAATTGAATTAAATCGGTTGTAACAAACTCTAAATCGATTTCCTCAATTAAGGCTTGAACTTCCGGCGGGGGTTGCGGACAGGATTGTTGATAAAGCGCCAGAATGGTTAGGAGATTATGAATATGTTGATGGGCAGGTTCGGTATTGCAAAAGATAAAACTGAGGGGATTATTAACTTCATGGGCAACGCCAGCCACAACCTTTTTAAGCGTTGCCATTTTTTCTTGATGAACTAAATGCTCTTGAGCTTTTTTGAGATTGTCTAGCGCTTGTTGAAGTTGAATATTTTGTTCTTCCGATTTCTTTTGAAGTTCTCGCACGGTTAATTGAGTCTGAACTCTGACTAGAACTTCTTCAAGCTGAAAGGGTTTGGTAATATAGTCAACTGCACCTAAACGGAAACCTTCAACTTTATCAATCGTTTCGCTCGCAGCACTCAGAAAGATGATAGGAATTGAGGATGTTGTTGGATTTTCTTTCAAATAACGACACACTTCATAGCCAGTCATATCTGGCATATTAATGTCTAAAAGAATTAAATCCGGGGGCAAAGCTTGAACCGCAGCTAAAGCCATTTTGCCATTCACCGCTTTGCGGACGCGATAATTGCGATCGGCTAAAAAATTAGAGAGGAATCTCAAATTGTCTGGAATATCATCCACTAGCAAAATATCAGGCACATAAGGCTCTGTTCGAGAAGAGTCGCGGTTCACAATAGTAGGTGAAGATGAGTTCATGTTAAAAGGCAATAATTTCTGAGTTACTAATTGCGTGTTCATGAGGAGATGATGGTTAGATTTGACCCGTAATTTCAGTAATTTGATCGAATCGGAATTCCTCAATTAACTGAGAAATTATTTTGGCAAGTGATTGATGTTCTTGCGGAATTTGAACGAGCAAATCAGCAATCAGATAATCATTGCCTTGAAGAGCAGCCTGATGAAGTTTTTCAATCCAAGAAAGCGGCATAACCTGCAATCGTTCGAGGCTCAGAAATTGAATTTCTTGAGGTTCGTTGGCATTAGCGCCATCCGCAGAATCCGGACTTTCGCTATAGAGATATTGGACGTTTAGATGTTTCGCAATGTTCTCAAAAATCTCCTCACTCTTAAACGGTTTGCTGATAAAACCATCGCATCCGGCGGCTAGGATATCTTGGCGTTGTTCTTGGAAAGCGCTTGCAGTTAGAGCGATGATTTTGGTTGAAGAAAGCGCATTGTTCGATTGCAACCGTTGCTGTTCTTGGGTGCGGATGTTGCGCGTGGCATCATAGCCATTGAGGATCGGCATCCGGATATCCATAAAGATTAAATGGGGTTGCCAACTTTGCCAAAGCGAAATCGCCTCTTGTCCGTTTTCGGCCTCTTGAATTTCAAAACCGGGTAAGTTGAGTAAATCTGCAAGCACTAAGCGGTTGGCGGGGCGATCTTCTACAATCAGAATGCGATAGGTAGGTTGGTTGGGAGCCAGTCCGATCACTTGCCCGCGTACATTGGTCTGTTCTTCAATGGGAAGTTCCGGCTCATCTACCAGTGCTACCGGGATCGAGAAGGAAAAAGCACTCCCTCGTTCAACTTGGCTAGAAACCCGAATTTCTCCGCCCATCATTTGGACGTAACGTTGGCTGATGGCTAACCCCAAACCCGTTCCTTCCGTTGCTTTTAATCCGGTTTCGGTTTGTTGGAACGGCTTAAACAGGCGCTCTTGTTCTTGAGGGTCGATGCCGGGGCCGGTATCTTCTACGATAAAGGTCAGTTGGTACTGGGTGCGATCGCCATCGTTCTGCTCGCTAACTCTTAAGGTCACGCTGCCTTGTCGGGTAAACTTAATGGCATTGCCCAGGAGGTTGAGCAGAACTTGACGGAGTTTGCTTTCATCGGTTTTGATGCCTTTGGGTAAATGCGGACTCCGATCGAAGGTCAATTGCAAGCCTTTAGACGCTGCTTTGATTTGCAGCATATTTTGCAAGCTATTAAGCAGTTCGTGAAGATTGAAGCTAGTTTGATTGAAGGTGAGTCGTCCTGCTTCTATTTTGGACATCTCCAACACATCGTTAATCAAGTCGAGGAGATGTTCGCCGCTGTGACTGAGGGTTTTGAGGTATTGCTGATGGTTGGTACTCAGGGCGCGATCGCGATTGAGGAGTTGAGCAATCCCTAAAATGATATTTAACGGCGTTCGCAACTCGTGGCTCATATTTGCCAGAAACTCGCTTTTGGCGCGGTTGGCTGCATCGGCGGTATCTTTAGCCTGTTGCAGTTCTTCTGCTTGGCGTTGCGTTTGGGCAAACAGTTCGGCTTGTTGTACGGCGACTCCTAACTGGCTGCCAATTTGTAAAATCATTTGAATTTCTGCGGACTGCCACTGACGGGGGCTGGTATTTTGATAGGCAGCCAGCAAGCCCCACAACTGAGAACCGCAGAAAATGGGGACAATGGCGTATGCTTTTGCCTGCAAGGTTTGTAGCAATTCCAAATAGCAGGGCGGAAAGTCAGCTTGAGCAATATCGGGAACGCAGCAATAATCTAAGCGATCGCGATAGATTCCCCCTTGCGTTTCTTGTAAGTAGGTATCGTGAATCTGAATCTGCGAGCCATCTAAACGCTGAATAATGCAGTCTGGACGGTTGGTTGTTGCCTTAACAAAATCGGGGTTAAGGTCTTGCAGCGTGACGATTGTATTCCATCCGGGGGCAACAGATTCGGCTATGGCTTGACCGCTCCAGTCTGCATCGAAGCGATAGATGAGAACGCGATCGCACCGTAGGGTTTTCCGTAATTCCTCGGTTGTCGTATCAAAAATTGCTGTCAGGTCTAAGCTTTGGCGCATTCGCTGAATCACGCGGGCGGTTGCGCGTTCTCGTTCTGCCATGCGCTGCAACGTCGCTTCGGTGGCGATCCGCTCGCGAATTTCGGTTTCTAAAGCAACATTGGCTTCAACGAGTTCGGCGGTTCTTTCTTGAACTCTGAGTTCTAACTCTTCGTAAGCCCGGTTTTTCGACTCTTCAGCCCATTTGCGTTGAAGTTCTACCGCTGCTCTAGCGCCAAAAACGCTGACAATGGCTTCAGTATTTTCATCGGCGGGGAGGGGCTTTGTATCCACAATGCAGAGGTTGCCAATGCAGTTTTGCTCGCTATCAAGCAGGGGAACGCCCATATAGCTAACAGCCGCTAAGTCCACAATCATTTGACTGCTGGGAAAACGGGCCTGTAAGCGATCGCTATAGTAGCAAAGGACTTTGTTTTCGATCACCTCTGCACAGGGAACGTCTACTAAGGCATATTCCAAACCATTGAGGACCTCATTTCCCGACCAAAACGCTAGGGTTCGCAGGCTGTGAATGGGATCTCCCACCACTTCTGAAACCAGGACGTAAGAAACCTCTAAGGCAGAGGCTAAATCGCTGACCAGGGCTGAAAAAAACTTTTCCCCCGTCACGGAAGCCGTCCCCGCTACAATCTGTCTGAGGGTGGCTTGCGCTCGCTCGCGTTCTACAATTTGTCGCTCCAGTTCTTGGTTGACTAACTCCAGTTGTTTCGGCGTTTTCAGCGCTAAAAACTGAGGCAGCAGTTCCACCAGTCGGAGGGCTGTATAAAACGAAACCAATCCCGTAATTGCCCGTTCTACCCCAGATACCCAGTAAGCCGGGTGCCACAGCGTCCAGATATCCATTAAATGACCCGTGCCGCACAGGACAATAAAGGCACCGAACAAAGCGAACACGCCAGAAAACGGAACATCTCCCCGCTTGCGGACGAAGAAGAGAAGCATCGCGGGAATGGAAAAATAGGAAAAGGCAATCAGCGCATCGCTAGTGACATGCAGCCAGACTAAAGGGGTTTGCCACAAATAACAGTGCCCGTGAGGCATGTACTGACTCGGCGACAAAAGAGTCGTGAGGAAATCCAGCATGGTCTATTGACTGAAAGAATGAATGGGATGTTTGGGGCGAATCAGCACTCTAGGGGACGTTTCAACAGGCAATCGGGCTGTTGAATAAAAAGTTGATGATGGGGCAGAAAGTGCAGTACCCTGAACCTATAGAGAATTGCCATTTTTGGTCATCTTTCTTAAGACTTATTTTTGTATATAACTATCCTTCTTAGCCACTCACGATCGCAGGTTAGTCACGAAACTTAAGTGGGAGGAGCCGCAACTTATAGCGCTGTCCAGAGCAACCTGGGATAATCAGGGGAGTTATGCCTTAGAGAGACGCATTTGTTGAATGCCCATGATCGATCGATTAAGTTCTTCGAGAAGAAAGCGAGGCGTAGTTCTGAGTTCGCATGGCTGGCAACGGTTGCAGGCTGCCGAGCATCTATCCGCTTTACGCGAAAATTTGGGTAGACCGTATACACTAGAACAATTGAGCGATCGCACTGGGTTAAGCAATAACACCCTCACCAAGGTACGCCACCGCCAAAAGCCCGTGGACTATCCCACCCTAGAAGCTTATTTCCAAGCTTTTGGACTGGCGATCGCCACCGATGATTATTTAAGTCAAGACAACGATCGGTCCGCTTCTGTGTTAACTCACCTTCAGCAAACCCCTCTTAAAGGTCAGTTAGAACTCGACTCGCCCTTTTATATCTATCGACCCCCTGCCGAAAAACTCTGTAACGACGAGGTATTTACCCCAGGAGCGCTGATCCGGATTAAAGCACCGCGTCAGTTTGGCAAAACCTCCCTGATGGCTCGCATTCTCAGCCATGCTGAAGATCGAGGACTCCGCACCGCCGCCATCAGCTTGCAGTTGGCAGATAATCGCATCTTTACCGATCTCGATCAGTTTCTGCGATGGTTTTGTGCAATGGTCGCTAGAGCCTTGGGCTTGCCAACCGAACTAGAGGAACGTTGGGATTCCTTATTTGGCGGGAGTTATAGCTGTTCGGATTATTTTGAAACCTACTTACTTCCCGCCGATCCTAGCCCCCTGCTCTTAGTGTTAGATGAAGTCAACGTCGTTTTCAACTATCCCCATATTGCCGCCGATTTTTTTGGGATGTTGCGGGCGTGGTACGAGCAGGGAAAACATGGGGGCGTTAACCGCGAACTATGGCAGCGTTTGCGCCTGGTGATTGTCCATTCCACAGAAGCCTATTTGCCGCTGAATTTACATCAATCGCCCTTCAATGTGGGGCTATCCATTGAGCTATCGTGTTTCAACCTCGATCGGGTGAAAGAGTTAACCCTGCGTTACGGGTTGTCATCCGAAAATGCTTATGCCGAAACCCTGTTAAATTTGGTGGGCGGACATCCCTATTTAACTCAGCTTGCTCTGTTCGATCTCAGCCAGCGCCCCGTTGAACCCAAGGAATTTACCCAAACTGCGATCGCGCCCGATAGCATTTTTAGCAGCCATTTACGCCAGCAACTGGCTTGTCTGGAACAAGACCCTGAATTGCTGAATGCTATGAAGCAAACCCTTTTAACCCCAGAAGGGGCGCTTTTGCATCCCACCCAAGCTTTTAAATTGCAAGGGCTAGGTTTAGTGAGTTTCCAAAATCAACGGGCACTACCGAGTTGCAATCTTTATCGCGCCTACTTCAGTCAGGTGTTGAAATAACCGCTCAACCCAATTGAACAGTGAGGGACTGCGGATACAGACCTTGATGGAGTTCAGCACTACTTATGCTCTTATCCTCTCAATCAGCCTATCAGGTCGGCGGTAGCTTACCTCCTAGCGATCCGACCTACGTTGAACGCGCGGCCGATCGCGAACTGTTTGACGCCTTGCTGCAAGGTGAATTCTGCTATGTGTTTAACTCCCGACAAATGGGGAAATCTAGCTTGCGGGTGAAAACCACCGAACGATTGCAACAGGTTGGGGTACAGTGCGGCACCATTGACTTGTCGGGCATTGGCACCCAACAAATTACCGTTGAGCAATGGTATGCAGCGATCGCGGGATTTTTAAGCAAGCGGTTTTCCTTACCCATCAACATCGGTCAGTGGTGGCGCAGTCAAACCCATCTATCCAGCGTGGCACGGTTGGGAGAACTCATCGATAAAGTTTTACTCGTGGAAATCCAACAGCCGATTGTCATTTTCATTGATGAAATTGATACTATCCTCAGCCTGAAATTTTCCACCGATGACTTTTTTGCGCTGATTCGAGCATTTTATAACTATCGAGCCGATAATTCCACCTATAGCCGCCTCACCTTTGCCCTATTTGGGGTGACAACGCCGAGCGATTTAATTAGCGACAAAACCCGCACCCCGTTTAATATTGGCACCGCGATCGCTCTTCAAGGGTTTCAGCACTCAGAAGCCGCCCCCCTGCTCGCCGGACTTGCCCAAGCGTATCTCAATCCTCAAGAGATTCTCAACCGCATCTTTGATTGGACGGGCGGACAGCCTTTTTTAACCCAAAAGTTATGTCAGTTGATTGTGGCTCGCGCCTCCCTAGAAACGCCGATCCAGTTAAGCCCTCAAGAACTCGATGAGATCGTACAACAGCAGATTCTAGACAACTGGGAGGCTCAAGACGAACCCGAACACCTCAAAACCATTCGCGATCGCCTCTTGTTTGACGAACAAAAAGCCGGACGCATTCTCGGATTGTATCAGCGACTCTTTGAAACCAGCGTTCCCGCCGATGACTCCCCCACCCAAACAGAACTCTTGTTATCTGGGTTAGTTGAAAAACACTCCGGCTATCTGCGAATTAAAAATCCGATCTATCAGACCGTGTTTAACCGGGAATGGCTCGCCCAACAATTAGATGCCCTGCGTCCCTATTCCCAGTTATTTAACGCTTGGCTGGCCTCCCAATGTCAAGATGAGTCGCGCCTGCTCAGGGGACAAGCCCTGCAAGAGGTTTTAGACTGGACGCAGCGCCAAAGCTTAAGCGATCTCGACTACCGCTATCTAGCAGCTAGCCAGGAAATGGAACGGCGGGAAGTGCAGAAGACCCTGGAAATGGAACGCCTGCAAGAAGCGGAAGTGCGGCTAGCCCTGGAACAAAAAAGCGCCCAACGCCAGCGCCAACTCTTAAAACTGCTCACCGTCGCGTTAATTGCAACGGCAGGTTTCGGAGGAATTGCCTTATTCGCCTATCGTCAATCAGCCGCCAGCGAAGTTGAAGCGATCGCGGCGGCCTCTAAAGGAAGTTTTGCCTCCTATCAGCGCCTTGATGCCCTGGTGCAAGCCATGCAAGCGCGGCGCAAGTTTTACCGGCTGTGGCTGCTGCCTGCGTCCGTGCGATCGCGTTTAGACCAAAAAACGCATCAAGCCTTAGAAACTGCTGTCTACGGGGCAGATGAGGCGAACCGGATCGTCGCCCAGCAAGGGGGGGTATTAAGTGTCAGTTTTAGCCCGGACGGTCAATGGATCGCCACTGCCGGAACGGATCGCACCTTGAAGTTGTGGCAGCGCGATGGCAAACTCGTCCGCACCTTCACTCACAGCGCGACGGTTTATGACGTGCAATTTAGTCCCGATAGCCAGCGCTTAATTGCCGCCGGGTTAGATGGCACCGTTCCCGTTTGGAGCGTTGAAGGTTCTCTGTTAACCACCTTAATCGGTCATACGGCTCCTATTTGGGGAGTCGCCTTCAGCCCCGACGGACAAACCATTGCCTCCACCAGCGGCGATCGCACTATTAAGCTTTGGCGGGCGGATGGAACGTTGGTGAGAAGCTTTACAGCGCATCAGGCAGCCGCTTGGGATATTACCTTTAGCCCGGACGGTCAGTGGTTAGCCTCCACCAGCGTTGATAATACGATTAAGCTGTGGAACCTAGACGGCACCTCCATCCGCACCCTAGAAAACGATAAAGCCGTTTGGAGCGTTGCTTTTAGCCCAGACGGTCAAAAGCTGGTCTCTGGTGGAGCTGATAATTTAGTCAAGGTGTGGAGTCGCGAAGGCGCATTGCTCAAAACCCTCAGCGGTCATAGTGCGGAGGTGTTGAGCGTTGCTTTTAGTCCAGATGGTAGCGCGATCGCCTCTGGCAGTTCTGATAAAACCCTGAAGCTGTGGAATCAAAACGGCGAGTTAATTAGAACCTATCGAGAACATCGGGGAACCGTGCGGGCAGTGGCCTTTAGCCCCGACGGACGAACTCTCGCCTCTTCAAGCGCCGATGGCACAGTGAAGTTGTGGAACACCCATAACCCCTTGTTTGTGGGCTTGCACAACCATCCTGATGTGCTGTGGCAGGTGGTTTACGCTCCGGGAAATACCGATGAGGGGCTGATTGCTGGGATCTCTAGTCAAGAGATTCGGTTGTGGCGATCCGATGGCGTCTTAGTGAAATCCTTACCCGTGAGCGCAATTCTATTTTATGCTGGCGCTTTTAGCCCTACGGAATCAACTTTAGCGATCGCGGGAGCTAGCGGCGAAATTTTACTGATAGATTGGAAGAGTGGCGAAACCACCCGCCTCACTGCTCATCGTGCAGCAGTGTATGGACTGGCCTATAGCCCGGACGGTCAGTTTCTCGTATCGGCTGGAGACGATCGCACCCTCAAACTCTGGCAGCGCGACGAGCGCAACGAATTTCAATTGCGCCAAAGGCTACCCGCCCATACAGGTCGCATTTGGAATTTGGCGTTTAGTCCCGATGGTCAGTTTGTCGCCACCAGCAGCTTAGATGGCACGGTCAAGCTTTGGACTTGGGATACCCCAGGCCACCTTGCAGAAGAGCCTCACCTCGTTCTTTCAGGCAACGGCAGCGAAATGTGGGGCGTTGCCATTAGTCCCGACAGTCAACTGATTGCGGCGACGGGGCGCAACGGTCAATTATATCTGTGGAACCGCCAGGGACAGTTAATTCGGACTCTGGAAGGAGATGATATGGGCTTAACGCGGGTGGCATTTAGTCCCGATGGGCAATTCATCGCTGCTGGTGTTTTAGATAATACGGTCAAGTTGTGGTCGGTTGAGGGCACCCTGTTAAGCACCTTAAGCGGTCATACTTCCGGCGTTCTTTCGGTTACATTTAGTCCCGATGGCAAAACTCTGGCGTCTGGTAGCTACGATCGCAGTGCCATTGTCTGGAATTTAGAAGCAGTCCTGAAGCTGAATTTGCTCGAATATGGTTGTCAGTGGGTTCGAGATTATTTGCAAACCACTTCAGAATTAGCCGCACGCGATCGCCCAATTTGCAAGCATCAACTTAAACCCATGCGCTTCTAGGCGCTACTTTTATGCTTTTATCCTCTCACTCTACGTATCAGGTTGGCGGTAGCTTACATTCTAGCGATCCGACCTATGTTGAACGTGCTGCCGATCGCGAACTGTTTGACGCCTTGCTGCAAGGTGAGTTCTGTTATGTGTTTAACTCCCGACAAATGGGGAAATCTAGCTTGCGGGTGAAAACTGCCGAACGCTTGCAACAGGTTGGGGTACGGTGTGCCACTATTGATTTGTCGGGCATTGGCACCCAACAGATTACCGTTGAGCAATGGTATGCAGCGATCGCCGGATTTTTAAGCAAGCGGTTTTCCTTACCCATCAATATCAGTCAGTGGTGGCGCAGTCAAACGCATCTATCCAGCGTGGCGCGGTTGGGCGAGTTGGTTGACAAAGTTTTACTCGTGGAAATCCAACAGCCGATTGCGATCTTCATTGATGAAATTGATACCATCCTCAGCTTGCAATTTTCCACCGATGACTTTTTTGCGCTGATTCGAGCGTTTTATAACTATCGAGCCGATAATCCCACCTATAGCCGCCTCACCTTTGCCCTATTTGGGGTGACAACGCCAAGCGATTTAATTAGCGACAAAACCCGCACCCCCTTTAATATTGGCAGAGCGATCGCCCTCCAGGGGTTTCAACCCGAAGACGCTACCCCCTTACTCAAGGGCTTAGAAAAGTATTACCTCAACGCCCCAGACGTTCTCAACCGCATCTTTGATTGGACGGGCGGACAGCCTTTTTTAACCCAAAAGTTATGTCAGTTAGTGCTGGCCCAGATTGGAGAGGAGACATCCGTTAACTTAAGCCAGGGTCAAATTGACCAAATCGTGCAAACCTGCATTCTGGAAAACTGGGAGGCTCAAGACGAACCCGAACACCTCAAAACTATTCGCGATCGCCTCTTGTTTGACGAACAAAAAGCCGGACGCATTCTCGGATTGTATCAGCAAGTCTTGGAAACCCGCGTTCTCGCCAATGACTCCCCCACCCAAACGGCATTATTACTTTCTGGGTTAGTTGAGAAATACTCCGGCTATCTGCGAATCAAAAATCCGATCTATCAAACCGTGTTTAACCGGGAATGGCTTGCCCAACAATTAGATGCCCTGCGTCCCTACTCCCAGTTATTCAACGCTTGGCTGGCCTCCCAATGTCAAGATGAGTCGCGCCTGCTCAGGGGACAAGCCCTGCAAGAGGTTTTAGACTGGACGCAGCGCCAAAGCTTAAGCGATCTCGACTACCGCTATCTAGCAGCTAGCCAGGAAATGGAACGGCGAGAAGTGCAGAAAACCCTGGAAATGGAACGCCTGCGAGAAGCGGAAGTGCGGCTAGCCCTGGAACAAAAAAGCGCCCAACGCCAGCGCCAACTCTTAAAACTGCTCAGTGTTGCCCTAGCTGCAACAGCCGGATTGGGGGGAATGACGCTGTATGCCTATCATCGAACGACCCTTGCCTACAGTCAAGCGGCAGCCAGCGAGGTGGAAGCGATCGCGGCGGCCTCTCAAGGAAGTTTTGCCTCCTATCAGCGCCTCGATGCCCTGGTGCAAGCCATACAAGCGCGCCGCAAATTTCAAAACCTGAAACAACTGAACCCCACCCTGCAAGCCCGGTTAGACCAAACCACCCACCAGGTCTTAGAAACCGCAGTCTATGGGGCGGATGAAATGAATCGCCTAGAACATATCGGGGGGTTGAGCGTTGATTTCAGTCCTGATGGGCAATTGCTCGCCACCACCGGATCGGATCGCACCCTGAAGTTGTGGCAGCGAGACGGTCAACTCGTTAACAGCTTCTCGCACGAGGCGACCTTATATCGGGCGAAATTTAGCCCCGACGGTCAAACCATTGCTGCTGTTGGTTTGGATGGTACCGTTCCGGTTTGGAGGCTTGATGGCACGCGACAGACGACTCTGGTGGGCCATACTGCCGCCATTTGGGATGTGGCATTTAGTCCCGATGGTCAAACGCTGGCAACTGCTAGCAGCGATCGCACTATTAAGCTTTGGCGTGCGGATGGAACTTTAGTGCAAACCCTTTCCGGTCATCAATCTGCCGTGTGGAGCGTCGCCTTTAGTCCTGATGGACAACTGCTCGCCTCGGCCAGTTTAGATAATACAATTAAACTCTGGAAGCGCGAGGGCCGCTTAATTCGCACCCTAGATAATGGCAATGCTGCTGTGTGGACGGTCGCGTTTAGTCCTGATGGGCAACGGATCGCCTCTGGCGCTGCGGACAACCTGGTTAAACTCTGGAGTCGCGAGGGAGAGTTACTCCAAACCCTAGAAGGTCATAGCGCCGAAGTTCAGAATGTCACCTTTAGTCCCGATGGCAAAGCGATCGCCTCGGCGAGTGCGGATAAAACGATTAAGCTGTGGAACTTAGATGGCGTTTTAAAGAGAACCTTGCGAGAGCATCGTGCGGTCATTCGGGTGGTTCGCTTTAGTCCGGATGGTCAAGTTCTAGCTTCTGCCAGCGATGAGGGCATCGTTAAGTTATGGAATCTCTCAACCCCTTTATCGAAGGCTCTCGCAGATCGTTCTGATGTGTTGTGGCGGGTAGCGTATATCCCGGATGGCAATCGCAGCAGGATTATTACAGTCTCGCGTCAAACGGTCAAACTCTGGAACGAGGATGGCTCTTTTATTCAAGCACTGCCGCTGGCTAGCACGCCATTTTACACAGTAGCTTTTGACTCTAGCACGCAAACCTTAGCGATCGCAGGTGCTAGCGGCGATATTTCTCTGTTGAACTTAAACAACGAGCAAATCTCCACCCTCCGCAGCCACAAAGCCGCCATTTACGGACTGGCTTATAGCCCAGATGGACAGTTTCTGGTATCGGCTGGAGACGATCGCACCCTCAAACTCTGGCAGCGTCAAGAGTCTGGAGAATTTGTGCTGCTGCAAACGCTCCCGGCCCATGAAGGACGAATTTGGGATGTAGCCTTTAGTCCTGATGGTCAACGGATCGCCACCGCGAGTCTAGATGGAACCGCAAAACTGTGGCGCTGGCAGCAACCCAACTCCCTCGCTGAAACGCCCGATATCGTTCTAGAAGGACATACCAGTGAGATTTGGGGAATTGCCTTTAGCCCAGATAACCAAAAGATTGCCACCGCCGGACGGGAGGGGGAGTTGCGGCTGTGGAATTCCCAAGGTCAACTGCTGCGGACTTTAGAAGCCAGCAAAATGGGTTTAACGCGGGTGGCGTTTAGTCCAGACGGCCAGCAGGTTGCAGTGGGGGTATTAGATAATACGGTCAAGCTCTGGTCGGTGGAGGGGACTTTATTAAGCACCCTCAGCGGTCATGCTTCCGGTGTTCTTTCCGTCGCCTTTAGCCCGGATGGTAAAACGCTAGTCTCTGGCGGTTACGATCGCACGGCGATTGTTTGGAATTTAGAAGCTATTCTCAAGCTGAACCTCCTGGAATATAGCTGTAACTGGGTAGGAGATTATCTAAAAACGACACCAGAAATTAGTCTCGCAGACCGAGCTTTGTGCAATCTTCGCCCCTCAAGAACGCTCAACCGCCCAGCGGAATAACGTGCCAATTTCTCCGGTTTCAGAGGCGATCGCTACAACCTCTAAGCTAAGGTAGAGAAGATTGTCCATCGGTAATATTGATTGGCATGAAACGCCCTGTTTTGTTCGCAGTTGTTGCTAGTTTAGCCGCCTCCCTGACCGCCTGTGCCAACAGCCCTCTCGGTCAGACAGCGGAACGTTCCTTAGCAGCAGACCCCAGGCTAGAAAATAATCCAGCTTTGTTTGCGCCCAACCCTACTCAGGCAGAGTTGCCTGCTGATTTTCCCTCAGAAATTCCCCGCTATCCTAACGCTCAACTTCAAACCGTCTCGCCGCTAGCCGAGGGCGAACCGGGACAACTCACCCGTTGGACAAGCCCTGATTCTGCGGCCCAAATTGAACAGTTTTATCAAGCCCAATTTCAAGCGAATAATTGGCAATTGGTAGAAGCGACCCCAGACTCAGAACCCAATACCCTAGCAGCGCGTCGGGACGATCTACAGGTGAAAGTGTCTTGGGAAACGGCTCAAGCGGGCGAGAATGCGCCGACTGAGTTTGTCCTGAAATATCTTGAAGGCGAACCCCAAGCGGTGGTTAGCCCCGCGCCTAGCCCTTCTCCCCAACCCCAAAACCCGGCGGTGGCGAATGAAACGCCCGAACAGTTGCGCCAGTACGTGCAAGATTTGACGGCGTTGGGGATATTTGACAATGAAACGATTCAGCCGAATGAGATGATGACTCGCCGCCAGTATGCGCGGTGGTTGGTGGCTGCCAATAATCGGTTTTATGCCAATAGTCCGGGCCGACAAATTCGGTTAGCCGCAACAACGGCCGAACCGACGTTTCAGGATGTCCCGCGCAGCGATCGCGATTTTGCCATTATTCAAGGCCTCGCAGAAGCGGGTTTGATTCCTAGCGCCCTGACTGGGGAAGCAACGGCGGTGACATTTCGACCGGATGCGCCCCTCACGCGCGAACAATTGGTGCTGTGGAAGGTGCCGCTTGATACGCGCCAAGCCTTACCGACGGCTACGGTGGAAGCGGTAGAGGAACGTTGGGGTTTTCAAGATGCTTCTCGGATTAATGCGAGAGCTTTGCGAGCAATCCTAGCCGATTTTGCCAATGGCGAACAGTCGAATATTCGGCGGGCGTTTGGTTACACCACGCTGTTTCAACCCCAAAAAACGGTAACTCAAGCAGAGGCGGCGGCGGCGCTTTGGCACTTTGGGATACAAGGCGAAGGGCTATCGGCGGCGGATATTCAATCGTTAGATAGACCGTCGGTGACTCAGGCGAATTAACCTCTGAGTTAGGGAACCCCGGTAAGGCGGCCGAGTCGTGTTATCCTGTCTGTTGATTATTCTGCGATCGCACTTTGACCCTAGAGGTGGCAGCTAGGGATCTGACGCATTTCTCGGTTACTGGAAACCCAAGTTTATGGCTATTTTGGACTCTAAAGGTCGCTTATTCGGCAAACTGAGCATTCTCGATTTAGGTGCAGCCATTGTGATTCTGATGGTGTTGTTTGGCATCTTTTTCTTTCCAGGAACGTCTGGATCGGTGGCTCAAGTGGGCGTCCAAACAAGACCCGTAGAAGTTGATGTGATTGTGCGGGGCCTAAGTATTCTCAACCCGCAAAACTTGGTTAATGAATTTAATGAAACCAAAAGGACGAATATCATTATTCGCAACCAACCCTATGGACGGGTGGATGTGAAGTCCGTTCAATTGCTCGAAAGGACAGTGGTTGTTCCGCAACCTGATGGTTCGGTACAGGCAAAAACTGACCCTAGAGGCGATCGCACTTTCTCGATTGATATGCTACTCACCTTGGGTGGTAATGCCCAAATGACGGACAATGGTCTGGTTCTGGGTAACAGCAAGCTAAAAATCGGGACTCCCGTAGAGCTTGAAGGCATGACCTATAACTTTAATGGCAGCGTGATTGAAGTCAGAACTCCCTCATAATCGCTGAACTCAGTTCTGTTCGACGGTAGATGTTAAGACTTCTCCAACTCATTACTATCTAAACTGTTTGCAGATGACAGGTAGTTAGTAATGAATCTTGAAGAGTCTTTTCAGGCAGCAGGCGCTAATATGCAAGCGATGGTGGATAGTTTCATCATCCTGCTGCCCAATCTACTCATTGCTGTCATTGTTTTTGCTATATTTTGGTTCGGTGCCAGACTGTTAAAACGGGCGATTCGGCGCGTTACTCGCAGACATCGCCAAGCCCGGAATTTAGGATTGGTTCTCGGTCGATTATCCCAGGGGGCGATGGTTCTTTTAGGCCTGTTTATCGCCTTATCGATTATGATTCCGACGTTCCAACCCGGAGATTTAGTCCAACTCTTAGGGATTAGTGGGGTTGCGGTTGGTTTTGCGTTCCGGGATATCTTACAGAATTTTTTAGCCGGAATATTAATTCTGTTAACTGAACCCTTTCAAATTAACGATCAGATTGTCTTCAAAAACTTTGAGGGAACCGTTGAAGAGATTCAAACCCGCGCCACGACGATTAGAACCTATGATGGGCGGCGGGTGGTGATTCCCAATGCAGAATTATTCACCAACTCCGTAACGGTTAATACCGCCTTTGAGAATCGCCGTTTAGAATACGATATTGGCATTGGCTATGGCGATGACGTGCAACAAGCCAAGCAACTAATTTTAGACACGCTTAATAATATGGATGAGGTATTGGCAGAACCGCCGCCCGATGCTTTAGTTGTTGATTTAGCGGAAAGTACCATTAATATTCGCCTACGCTGGTGGATTAAACCGCCGAGACGCGCGGATTCCCTTGATAGTCGCGATCGCGTTTTAACGGCTGTTGCTCAAACGCTAGTTGCACATGGGATTGATTTACCCTTCCCCACGCAGCAAATCCTCTTCCACGATCAAACTGAAGAAACCGATGGCGATCGCTCTCGCCAGCGCGAAGGATGGCCCCCAGGTGATGGGGAAGTCCCCAAACCTCGCAGTATCGGCGGATCGCTCAAGCAATTAGTCTTAATGCGCCAACATAACCAGACCAACGGGGACGCACGAGATTCACGACATGAATAAATCTCGCTTGCAAACCCTCTGGGAGGGGATTCGCTCTAGCTATTGGTTTGTCCCGACCCTGATGGCGGCGGGAGCTGTGGCTTTGGCCTTTGCGATGCTGCAATTTGACCGCATGACCCAATCCGATGAGATCGATCGCTTAAATTGGGTCTATGCAGGCGGCCCTGAAGGCGCTCGGACGGTCTTATCGACCATTGCCAGTTCCATGATGGCGATCGCCGGAACAACCTTCTCCATCGTCATTGTTGCCTTAACGCTGGCTGCTTCTCAATTTGGTCCGCGCCTCCTCCGCAACTTTATGGGGGATACAGGCAATCAGGTGGTTTTAGGAACCTATATTGCCACATTTATTTATTGCTTAATGGTGCTGCGGAGCGTTCGGGGCAGCGATTACGATGTATTCGTGCCTCAAACTTCGGTGACGGTGGGTATCTTCTTAAGTTTGCTTAGTATTGGGGTGCTGATCTACTTTTTTCACCATGTTTCCACCTCCATTCAAGCCGGCCAAGTCGTTGGTGAAGTCAATCGCGACCTTAAACAGGCGATCGAGCGATTGTTTCCTGAACAAGTGGGACGCAATCACCAGCCTCAGCACCAAGAAGCGCAAATCCCCACCGATTTTGAGGTTAAAGCTCAACCTTTGATTGCCCTCAATAGCGGCTATTTGCAAGTTGTGGACGATCGCCAATTGATTAAAACGGCGCGCGATCGCGATTTGTTGATTCGCCTTCAATGTCATCCCGGCGACTTTATCGTTCGCGGTCGATCGTTGGCAAAGATTTGGTCGCCGCAACCCCTAGAGGAAGCCGTATGCGAGCAAATTCAGCAGGCGTTTATTCTCGGAAAACAGCGCACCAAAGCCCAAGATATTGAATTTTCCATTAATCAATTGGTGGAAATTGCGCTGCGGGCGATTTCTCCGAGCGTTAACGATCCGTTCACGGCGATTCAATGTATCGATCAATTGAGTATTGCTTTTTGCGATTTGGCGGAACGGCAATTTCCCTCTCCCTATCGCTACGATGAACAGGACTGTTTGCGCTTGATTGCTCAACCGATTCAGTTTGCGGAGTTGGTGAAAACGGCGTTTACTCAAATTCGCCAATACGGGCGTTCGGATGTGGCGGTGTCGATCCGGCTGCTAGAGGCGATCGCCACGATTATCACCCACGCCCATCACCAGAGCGATCGACAAGCCTTGCTGCGTCAGGCTCGCATGATTATTCGAGGGTCTCAAGAGGGGACGTTTGAACAGTTCGATCGCAACGATCTTCAAGAACGCTATCAGCGGGTTCTCGCGGCCTTAGACACTCTCCCTAAAGGATCGTAGTTTATAATACAGCGCTCAGAAACGACGGGATTTAAGATATGCTGCGTAGACAGTTAAGACTAACGACTCCTCCTCTGGTCTCGTCAGAGACAGAGGTGGTTTTGTGAAAACGTTTCCTCTTGTTTGAGCCGCCGCGATTGTTCTGATGGAGGAGTTTTAAGCGCAACTACACAACTGTGTCCCTTGATGCTCCCGAATCAAGATTTCCAGTAAGATCGGGGCAGTCAGCTATCATCACTCTAAATCAAGATGAACTCCGATAGTCTTGTCAATTTCCTACAACAAAGTTTTCACGTCACCCTTGGTGCTACTACGTCTCTTGTAGAATCTCTCCAAGATCCGCAAAAACGAGAAGAAAATTTAGCCCACCTCCAACTCGATCTCAACCAACTTACCCAAAAACTGGCTGAGAAAGGAGAAATGACCGAGCAAGAGGCGCGGCGGTTTGTTGATAGTTTAATAAATCAAGGGGGAAGCCGGAGCGCTGAAGAAGTAGAGGTAACGGTATCGCCTCCCCCACCCGATCTCAATACAGCTCCCCCGGCTGCTGAACCGAATGCTCAACTAGAGTTACAAGAGCTAACCGCCCAAATTGCGGCTATTCGGCTCGAACTCGAAAAATTACGCGAGCAAGATCCGGCTTCTTGAGTTTTGTTCTATCCTAAGATGTTGCGAGAATCGCTAGCGCTTGCGCCCAAGTTAGGGAATCTAAGCTAGCGATTCTCTTGATAAGGGCTTTCTGAAGGACTGCTCCTGCCTTACGGCTTTGTCAGTTTCTATCGGTGCATTTATTCGGGCTTACAAAGTCCTCGTGACTTGCATTTCGTTAAAGTTTAATCGTTATCCCACGCTTCGGAGCCTAACAGATCGCCAATCCGATCGCGGAGCAAGAAGTCATTTTTTTCCAGTTCGCATTCCACACATCCCCATTCTCTGGCGGGAATGTACTTGCACAAGACGTAGATTGGCTGTTGGCGACTCACGACACCCGCTTGCACGAGTTGACGGGCTTCGTCTTGAATCAGCTCTAGGGAATATTGGATAGATTGGAGCATATTTTTCCTCTTGTTTATTTAATCCAACCGTTTGCAAGGCTGAGAGCGTGCAGTCAATAATTTAAAATCTCTATCGATACAATTTGAGTAGCAGTGACTTTGTAGTCAGATATACTGAACGATTTTTATTGTCACGCTAGCTCACCTCAAATTATATTAAGAGATATTGCAAAAGTCATCAAACATTAACCGCTTGCGGTTCGCATAGACCCACAGCAAGTTGCAAAGATTCCCGCATACTGGTAGGACTTGCCAGTCCTCGACCCGCAATATCAAAGGCCGTACCGTGATCGGGAGAAGTCCGGATAAACGGCAAACCAATGGTAGTATTAACGGCTCGATCGAAAGCCATTGCTTTGACGGGAATCAAGCCTTGATCGTGGTAAAGCGCCAAATAAGCGTCATGGATATTGCCCGCAGGATTCGCCCCATACCAGGCTTGAGTGGGTTTTACCCAAAGGGTATCGGGGGGAACGGGGCCATCTAGGGTCAAGGACGGATAAACAGAGCGCTGTTGCTCAATCCAAGGGATTAACCAATCTTGTTCTTCTCGTCCGAGTTGTCCCTGTTCGCCGCTGTGGGGGTTTAATCCAGCGATCGCAATTCTAGGCGATGCGATGTTGAATTGCTGGTGCAAACACCTCACGAGCAAAGCGAGTTTGCGACTCATCAAATCGGGAGAAAGGGTATCAGCAACGGCTCGCAACGGAATATGCGTGGTTGCGAGCAAGGTTCGCAGCGTCCACCCGCTGTGGGGCGATCGCGCTACGAATAACATGCCAAACTCACTGACTCCCGCTCGTTCGGCTAGCAGTTCGGTTTGTCCGGGATAAAAATGTCCGGCGGCTTTCCATGCAGATTTGGCAATGGGCCCTGTGACAATGGCCTGAAATTGACCCGCTAGGGTTAGCGCGATCGCTCGATCGAGGTAGGCAAAACTCGCGGCTCCGGAAACGACATCCCCTTGAGCGATCGCAATTTCTCCCGGTAAAGGGATATCGATCGTCGAGAGTTCGTCCGGATCGGCCGCAGCAATGCCCAAACGGGACAGCGATTGATAAGTCGTCTGAATAACCGAGCGCGAACCAATCACTGTCACCTCGCAGCCGCGAAGCCATTGAGCGTCTGCTAACGCCATGAGAATCACTTCTGGGCCAATCCCAGCCGGATCTCCTAGAGTGACCGCAATCCGAGAAGGCATAGTCCTCCTGCACGCCATCAGATAGACAGATTTTTACTCTGTCGGGTTAAAGTTTTGTTGTCAAACTAGTCTAAAATACATGCTAGCGAGCTGAGCTTTCGTTGTGAAACTTTCAATTGATGGAGGTTTTAGCTCTATTCTATCTGTCCTAGGACTCACTTGAAACTTAAAACAAAGGAAATTTTAAGCAATGGCTGCTGAAATTTTAAATGCTGCTCTTTTGTCTTCAATTCTGATTCTAGTTGGTCTAGGATTCGGCTTTTTACTGCTGAAAATTCAAGGCCCCGAAGAAGGCGAAAACCTGTAAACTCGGGCATTTGCTGCCCCATTAGGGGTTCTAAATTGCCCCCTTTGTGAAGAGTGCGATCGCGCTACGGTTCGCTCTTCACATTTTGCTATTTTAAAACTTAATCATCCGTCTCATCTAAGTGTTCGGCCACTTCTCGATACAAATTGAAGACATGACTATCCTTAAGCCGATAAAACACATTTCGGCCTTGTTTGCGATAGCCGACTAAACGCATCGCGCGCAAACTCCGCAATTGATGAGAAACCGCAGACTCGCTCATTTTAACCGCCGCTGCCAGGTCGCAGACGCACAACTCTTGCAGCGCCAGCGCCGAGAGGATTCGCAGGCGGTTGGGGTCGCCTAACAAACTAAAAAACTCAGCCATGCGTTGGGACTTCTCAACACTGAGCAACTGACCGTGTAAGTGTCGGAGGCTATCCAAATCAACCGGGTGTTGCACCTCGCAACTAGGCGACTCCATCGACTGGAGAGCAGGCGAGACTTGAGGCTTAGACATAATAGTGGCGATGAAAAATAAGCAACAGCAATGCGATCCTGTCTTCAGGGTGACACCTGTACGACCCCAACAGCAACTATCGGCTTGGGGGATTTCCGGCCACAATGCAAGGATTTCTGATAATATCTTATAAAAAGTTAACGATTCATTTTAATTAATCTCTAATGAACTTATTGGTTGTCGGTGCCACTGGTACTCTCGGAAGGCAGGTGACTCGTCGCGCTCTCGACGAAGGCTTTCAAGTTCGCTGCCTGGTTCGGAATCCCAGAAAAGCTTCTTTCTTAAAAGAATGGGGTGCTGAACTCGTACAGGGAGATTTGTGCGAACCAGATACCCTAAGCGCCGCTCTAGCTGGAATTGAAGCCGTCATTGACACAGCCACCGCTCGACCGACCGATCCGCAAGGCATCAAAGAGGTGGACTGGGAAGGCAAAGTCGCCCTGATTCAAGCGGCTAAAACTGCGGGAGTGCAGCGATTTATATTTTTCTCCATCTTGAACGCCGACCAACACTCGGACGTTCCCTTAATGGAAATCAAAAACTGTACAGAACTCTTTTTAAAAGAATCCGGGCTGAACTACACCGTTTTCCGACTGTGCGGCTTCATGCAAGGGCTAATTAGCCAATACGCCATCCCCATCCTAGACGGACAAACCGTTTGGGTCACGGGAGAAGCGTCGCCAGTGGCTTATATGGATACGCAAGACATTGCTAAACTAGCCGTACGTGCGATCAGCGTGCCCGAAGCCGAAAACCGAATTTTACCCGCCGTCGGTTCGAGAGCTTGGAGCGGTTATGAAATTATCCGCTTGTGCGAGCGCTTAGGCGATCGCGAAGCCAAAATCGCCCGAATGCCCCTCGGCTTTTTACGCCTGATGCGCCGCATTACCCGATTTTTCCAATGGGGTCAAAATGTTGCCGATCGCCTTGCCTTCGCAGAAGTTCAAGCCTCCGGCAAACCGCTAACCGCCTCAATGGACGAAGTTTATCTCCTTTTGGGACTAGACCCCAAAGAAACAACCACCTTAGAATCGTATATGCAAGACTATTTCAGTCGCATTTTGAAAAAACTGAAGGAGTTGGATTACGAGCGGGACAAGAACAAGAAAAAACGTTCTAAAAAGACGCCTTCTAAATCCAGTTCCCAGTCAAATGGATGAACTCCCCTCAGCGGAACAGCAAGCTGTTCCCTAGAGAACCTCGATTATTTTTAGACACCTTTTATTCGGTAGCGGCGTGCCCAAAGCTGGGATTATTTATAACGACATTAAACCGATTGCCTGTCAGGTAGCGACAACGTTACAAGAAAAACTGACCGCTTGCGGGTGGGAAGTCTGTGTAGCGACAGGCACAGGCGGTATTTTGGGATACTCTCATCCCGACCGACCCGTTTGCCACACTCCCATTGATGGGTTAGTCCCCAAGGGATTTGACACAGACATGAGCTTGGCCTTCGTCCTCGGCGGCGACGGCACCGTTTTGTCTGCTTTTCGTCAAGTGGCTCCGGCGGGAATTCCCCTGTTAACAATCAATACAGGTCACATGGGCTTCTTAACCGAAACCTATGTCAATCAACTTTCACAGGCCGTAGAACAGGCGATCGCAGGCGATTATGAGATAGAAGAACGCCTGATGTTGGTCGTCAAAGTCTTTCGACCTTGCAGCACCGACAGCGAGCCAACCCTGCTCTGGGAAGCCATGTGCTTAAACGAGATGGTTTTGCACCGCGAACCCCTGACCAGCATGTGTCACTTTGAAGTCCAAGTCGGCAAACATGCTCTCGTCGATATCGCGGCGGATGGGGTAATTATTTCCACCCCCACCGGATCGACCGCCTACTCCCTGAGTGCAGGCGGCCCGGTCATTACCCCGGAAGTTCCGGTACTCCAACTCGTCCCCATTTGCCCCCATTCCCTAGCGTCTAGAGCCTTGGTCTTTAGCGAAAACGATCCGGTGACCATTTTCCCCGTTCAACCCAACCGCCTAGTCATGGTCGTGGATGGGAACGCCGGATGTTATATTCTGCCAGAAGACCGCGTTCGCGTTGAAAAAGCCCCCTACAGCGCCCGCTTTATTCGCCTGCAATCCCCTGAATTTTTCCGAGTCCTGCGCGAAAAGTTGGGGTGGGGTTTACCTCATATTGCGAAGCCGACTTCGGTCGAGTTACCCTAATCGAGTGCTAGCAAAAGCTAAAATGTCTAGCATCCGCAACGTAAAACGGTATGACCCCGATACCTGAAACCAACCCTTGTATTTTACTGGTCGAAACCGACCCGGTTTTAGCCCAACAAATAAGCCTGGATCTCAAAGAATCGGGCTACGATCCAATTGCGATTAGCGATGCGAAAACTGCCCTAGAAAAGGTTCGCGAATCGCGACCGGCTTTGATTGCCATTGACCGGATGCTGGCCGGAGAATCGGGGCTGCAACTGTCTGCTGAGATTCGGGCAATGGGGAATGTTGCGCCGATTTTGATGCTCATGGCTCGCGATACAGTAGAAGATCGGGTTGCTTGTCTGGAAGCGGGTGCGGATGATTATTTTCTCAAACCCTATCGCGCTGAGGAGTTTCTGCGCCTGGTGCATTTGTATCTTCAACCAGAACCGGGCGGGAACGAGCAATTGCGCTTTGGCGATTTGGCGTTGGATCTCTCCACTCGCAAGGCCATTCGCAATGGGCGGGTTATCGAACTCACGATGAAGGAGTTTGAACTGCTGAAGTATCTGATGGAGTATCCCCGCGAGGTGCTAACCCGCGAGCAGATTCTGGAGAATGTCTGGGGATACGACTTTATGGGCGAATCGAACGTGATTGAGGTCTATATTCGCTATTTACGCCTCAAGATTGAGCATGAGGGGGAAAAGCGCTTAATTCAAACGGTGCGCGGTGTGGGTTATGTGTTGCGGGAACCCTAGCCCGACAGGAGAGTCAAAGGGCAACATCGCGCTCTGAAGTAGGAGCTAGTAAGTGATGAAATATTCAGCAACTTTTTTATTGGCGGGCATTAGTGCGTGTCTGTTAGGGTGTTCTATTCCTAGCGCGACGAGTACGTCACCGGATGCGATCGCCCAGTTACCTATGGTGCAGGAGTCTCGCGCCCAAAATCTCCCGATTCTGGCAGAAGCCACGATTAAAGGGGAGTTGTTTGAGTTGGAGGTGCCGCAGACGCCGGAAGAACAGGCATTGGGGTTAATGTATCGTCCAGCTTTACCAGATAACCGGGGGATGCTGTTTCCGTTTCACCCGCCGAGGGTGGTGGGCTTTTGGATGAAGAATGTTCCGGTTCCTCTGGATATGGTGTTTATCCGCGAAGAGACGGTTGTGGAAATTGCTGATAGCGTACCGCCCTGTACGTCTGAACCCTGTGCGGTTTACGGCCCCTCGGTGCCTGTGGATCGGGTGCTGGAGTTGCGGGCCGGACGGGCTGCGGAGTTGGGGTTGCAGGTGGGCGATCGCATTTCTGTTCGTTTCCGCAATACTGAAGCAGATGGTCTCCGAAATGTAAAAAAATGATTAAAATTATTTTAGAATAGTGAGGATTTGCTAATCTTCTAGGTCTAACAACCGATTTGAGTAAGAATGGCGATCCGAAAAATTTATAACTCTACATGCAATCTTCACCTAATCTATGTAGAATCTAGAGAGTTATTTGGGTACGCTAGCCAAAGATGCATTACTGCTCCCAACCATCATGAGGCAGTTAGCGCAGACACTGGAACTAGCGGCACCCTAAACTCAAGAATCGAGATTTGAAGAGAGCGTCTTTTCTGAAGACTCCACTGTTCGGAAAGCGATTTCGGTGTGAGGTAGGGATTTCCGAACAACCATCGGACCAGTAGACCGATTGTTTTGGCGATGTTTTTGACGAAATAGTAAGGCAAACGGAACCCCGTTGCGCGCTTTTTCTTCGGGTAGAGCGATCGGCATAAATCTGTCGATAGATGCCGAATCGGGGTAGGGTCTGTTGTAGTAGAGGATAATCTAATTTTTGGAGTTGAACTCAACTGCGATCGCGATCGCATCTTTGACCTCCAACAGATCACTGGGATCGCCCGTCATTTGACTTATCTTTTGATTACATTGGGGCCAGCTTACAGACTGACCCATCTCAGATTCAGTTCATCACAATTAATTTAGAAAATGGTTTTAAATGAGCCAGGAGACAGCCATGATGATACCCAATAGCAATTCCCGTCTAATCCGGTTTTTACAAGAGGATTTAGCCATCTCAGCCTCGTCGATTGCGATCGCTCTCAGACATTGCGAACAAGACCCAGGCCCTTTACCGATGGTCTTGTGGCAGTATGGGTTAGTCACCCTAGAACAACTTGACCGCATCTTTGATTGGCAAGAAACTGCTTAAAAACTTGAGTACAAATGCTTAGGAGCATGACTAAATGTGTAAGCAATTCTTGACCAGTGTCAGGCGAATCCTTTGGCGAACTCTCATCGACCTAACGAACGCTTTACTCTACAAGAAAATTCACAAAAAGCGGGTTCAACTTCGGCCCGCTTTTTAAGTGCGCTAAAAGCATAAAAATATATAAAAAAGAATCTAGCTAAAGAAATATTTGATGCCAGAAAAACCCTATCTCCAAATCCCGATTGCAGACTGTGGCGAACCCTTAGTTGCACTTCCCCCAAAAGACTTTGCCTTCACAAAGCCGCATCCCTACGAAGACTTAGGCGCACCCTATGGGAATAAATCGCCGTTTTATGTCCGCCAAGGCGTGTTAAGCCGATTGGTACAAGCGCAACAATTATTACAACAGCTTTATCCGGGTTGGCGAATCCAAATTTTTGACGCCTATCGACCGATCGCCGTTCAGCAATTTATGGTGGAGTATACCTTTGGGCAATTGCTCGAAGCCAAAGGCTTAACAGAAACCGCGATCGCACCCAGTCAGCGCCAAGCAATTTTAGAGGAAGTTTATCAATTTTGGGCGGTTCCCTCTGCCAATCCCAAAACCCCACCACCGCATAGTACCGGCGCGGCGGTAGACGTGACCTTAGTGAATGCAGAAGATCGAGAGGTCGATATGGGTTCTCCCATTGATGAAGTCTCGCCGCGATCGTTTCCAGACCATTTTGCGCGGAGTTCTGACCCTGTAGAGCAACAGTATCACGCTCATCGTCAATTACTGGCTCAAGTCATGCTTCAGGCTGGGTTTGAACGCCATCCTTACGAATGGTGGCATTTTTCCTATGGCGATCAGATGTGGGTTTGGTTAAGACAGCAAAAAAAGCCTGACAATCGCGCGATCGCCATTTATGGTGGATGTTAGCTCTTGTTCAATGGGTTGCTCGCGTGAAAGCCCAATTTGCGCTGTATTCAGTCGTTTGCGTTTGCTGTGTCGCCTTCGGGGGAAATTTATGCAATGCTGAGGTTCGCCGGGTAGAGTCTCCCGCTTCACCGACTGTAATCGCCCGCACACTATCGGGTCATACACAGGTCGCCATTAGTCCGAATGGTCGTTTTTTAGCCGGAACCACCAGCGAAACAACGATTACGGTTTGGGACCTCACCACGGGTCAAGCGTTACGAACCTTAGACGGTCACACCTTGCCGATTTTAGCATTAGCGATCGCGCCCGATAATCAAACGCTGCTGAGTACGGGTCACGATCGCACCCTTCATCTGTGGAATCTACAAACGGGCGAACTGAAACAAACGCTATCGGGTCATTCCGACTGGGTAGAAGCCTTAGCCATTAGTCCCACAGGAGATTATATGGCCAGCGGTGGGGGCGATCGCCAAATTCGGATTTGGTCGCTACATGCCTTGTCCGCGTCACTCCAGAAAGTCTTTAGCGGTCATAGTACCTTCATTGCGTCCTTAGCCATTAGTCCCAACGGCGAATATCTAGCCAGTGGCAGTTGGGATGAAATTAGGATTTGGCAAGTCTCCACAGGACAACTAATTCATCGTTTTCAGCATCAAACCTTGGGCATTAATGCACTGGTGTTCAGTCCCGATAGTACCTATGTCATCGGAGGTGCAGGCGATCGCACTTTACAAGTTTGGAATGTCAGAACCGGAGAGTTGCAGCGAACCTTTACAGCTCATCAAGCTGCCATTCGTTCCCTCGCCTTAAGTCCGGATGGGGAATGGCTGATTACCGGCAGTTTGGATAATACCATCAGTATTTGGAACTGGCGAACGGGCACCAAAATCCGCACCCTATCCCGACAGCCAAGCGTGGTGGAATCGGTGGCGCTGAGTGCTGATGGTTCCACGCTAGCAACGGGAGGATGGGGCAATATTATCAAACTCTGGAATTGGCAAACCGGAGAAGAAGTACAAGTATTGAATGACTAACAATATGCGTCAAAAATTCCTGCAAGTCCTTTGGATTGTCTTATCGCTGGTGAGTTTTAATATTCCCCAGGTGGCTTGGTCTCAAGATGACTCTCAACTTCGCCAAGTTTATCAGCGCTTAATTGACTCCTTTGACGCGGATTTAGCAGAGGCGCGCAGGGGAGACTTGGGAGATAGTGCCAGAGAAATTCAAGTCTTTCAAGGTGCTGGCATCGCCCATCAGTATTTTGGCAACTACTCCAAAGCCTTAGAACTGCTGGAGGAGGCATTAGAGCGATCGCTCCAAACCCAAGCTTACCCGATGGCCGGCTCTCTGTTGTACCAAATGTCATCGGTGCATAGCAAGTTGGGCGATTACTTAGGCGTTCAGTTTCTAGAATCCCATTTAGAAATTGCCAAAGCTAGAGGCGATCGCGAGTATCAACGCGAAGTCTTAAAGTACCTGGCCCTGGCCCATATGTCGAGCGTCCAGTATCAAAAGGCCATTCCCATCTACGAAGAATATCTTGCCCTCGTGCGATCGTTCAATGACGTAGCAGAAGAGGTGGCAACCCTTGGCTATCTTGCTAGCGCCTATGGAACGCTGGGCGAACGCGAAAAACTGCAAGCAACTTTAAACCAACAGCTAGCCGTTGCTAGAGCCTCCGGCAACCCCGAACTCGAAAAGATGGCGCTATCGTATCAAAGTAGTTGGGCCGTGGTCGGACAAGATTCTCAAGCGGCTATTCAGGCTCAAGAACAAGCCTTACAACTGGCTCGTACTTCCGGAGATATTTACCAAGAACTGTCCTCGCTTCAACAACTTGCTCAGTATCAAGCGACCGCAGAAAATATCCCCAACGTCATCTCTAGGCTAGAAGAACTTCTCAGCGTGGCACGCCAACGCCTCAACCCAGAAACCATTGGACTATGGGAGGCTCAGGCGTTGGAATATCTAGGGCAAACCTATGCCCATATTCGCGATTACAATCGAGCCATTGAGCTATTTCAGCAAAGTTTAGCTATCTATACCGAGAGCGATCGCCAAGCGACCCAAACCAATCGCCTATCCGCCCTCGAAAGTCTTGCCAAAGCCCAATTTCAGGCAGGACAGCTTGCCCAGGCTGCTGTTACGTTACAAAAAGCCATTGAAGTCCACGAAATTCGCCGTCAAAACCTCGATCGCTTCATCAACCTGTTTGCCCTCAGTCGCGACGATTTGCAACTCAGCCTGCGGGAAACCCTCAGCGATCTCTACCGCCTGCAACAGCAAATTTTCATCCGCGAAAATCGCCCCCAAGAGGCCCTGGTGAGTTCGGAAATTGGACGCGCTAGAGCTTTTGTGGATTTGCTGACAATGAACCTTGCCGTCGATCCGCAAACGCCCATGACTGCGCCGGAACCAACCCTCGCAGAACTGAGCGCGATCGCTAGAGGACAAAACTCTACCCTCGTGCAATACTCCGTCATTTTAGACCGTCCCCGATTTCCAGTGATGCGGTTTGGCAAACAGTCTCCCCGCGAGATTCTGCTCTATATTTGGGTCATTCAACCCAATGGAGAAATTGCCTTCCGTTCTGTCGATTTACAACCGTTTTGGCAGAAAATTGACGCTCAAGGGGATGAGGTCAGTAATTTAGGCGATTTGGTGATTGCGGCTCGCGAATCGATTGGTGCAGGCGGACGGGGCATTACTTTTAATGAAGATACAACGGCTGTCGCCAGAGCGCTTGCCCAAATTCAGAGAAACGACCAAAAAAATCAGCAACTCCAACAACTGCACGAGGTTTTAATTCAACCCATTGCCGATCTGCTGCCCCCAAATCCAGAGGCTCGCGTAACTTTTATTCCCCAGGATTCTCTATTTTTAGTTCCCTTTCCGGCTTTACTGGATGCGGAGGGCAAACACTTAATTGAAAAGCATACTCTACTCACGTCTCCCTCAATCCAGGTTTTAGAACTCACCCAACGACAGCGCCAACGGATCGGCACGCCTTCAAACCAGGCGCTTGTGGTGGGGAATCCCACGATGCCTAGCTTGCGGTTTAGGGTGGATGGCCCCTTGGTACAGCTTTCGAGTTTACCAGGAGCCGAACGAGAAGCTAGAGCGATCGCCCAAATGCTGAATACTCAACCTTTAATGGGGGCTGCTGCCACAGAAGCCGCCGTGGTTGAACGCTTACCCCAAGCGGGAATTATTCATCTCGCTACGCATGGTTTGCTCGATAACCTGATGGGTTTCCAAAGTTCGCTGGCGTTTACTCCGGCTGGAAAAAGCGACGGGTTTCTGACAGCGCGGGAAATTATCCAATTGCGGCTGAATGCTAATTTGGTGGTGTTGAGTGCTTGCGATACCGGACGGGGGCGCATTAGTGGCGATGGGGTGATTGGTTTATCGCGATCGTTTATTGCTGCTGGCGTGCCTAGCGTGATTGTTTCGCTGTGGAAAGTCCCCGATGAACCGACTTCAGCGCTGATGCAGGCGTTTTACCAAAATCTGCAACAAGACTCGGATAAGGCGAAAGCTCTACGAAATGCGATGCTTTCGACAATGGAGCAATATCCCGATCCTAAAGATTGGGCGGCGTTTACTCTCATTGGTGAAGCGGATTGAAATTTCGCCAGAATTGAACGAGCCAAATTCTGGCGATCTATTCACTTAGTGGAAGGTGGGCGTGTGGCGGATCAGACTCATAAATTCCTGGCGGGTACGGCCATCTTCAGCAAAGACGCCGCGCATGGAACTGGTGACGGTCCAAGAACCCGGTTTTTGTACGCCGCGCATCACCATGCACATATGGGTGGCTTCGACAACAACAGCGACGCCTTGGGGTTTGAGCAAGCCTTGCAGGGCTTCGGCAATTTGATCGGTGAGGCGTTCTTGCACTTGCAGGCGACGGGCGTACATTTCACAAATGCGCGCGACTTTAGACAGTCCGATGACTTTACCGTTAGGAATATACGCGACGTGGGCGCGTCCGAGAATGGGAAGAATGTGGTGTTCGCAGGAACTAAACAGGTCAATATCGCGCACGAGAACCATTTCGTTGGTGTCTTCGTGGAAAACGGCCCCGTTGAGCAGTTCGTCTAGGGATTGGTTATAGCCTTGGGTCAGGAATTTGAGGGCTTTGACGACGCGTTTGGGCGTGTCTCGCAGCCCTTCGCGATCGGGATCTTCACCTAATCCGATTAACAAGGTGCGAACGGCTTGTCTCATTTCTTCCTCTGAGACGCGGGGTGCTGCTTGGGTTCTGAGAGCTGCGATCGCTCTATTAGCCGATTCTAGGTTGGCGTTTTGCATGGGTTCGCTATCAGTTAGGGTCAGGTTAAATTTGCCCGATGCTTGTGAGCGCATTGCTCGGTAGGCGTTTCGGGCGTTTTTTCACAACAACGTGAAAACTTGATGGGGATTTAGACAATGCAGTCTTTTAAAGCAGCGCGAATCTGTTCTGCATTGAGGTTGCGTCCAATGAATACCACTTGGTTGCTCGGAGTCGTTGTCCAATTCTCAGCTTCCATGCTGCATCGTTTGCCGCTGAGTTGGAATATATGTTTTAAGTCGCTTTCTTGAAACCAGAGGATTCCCTTCGCTCTAAACACATCAGTGGTTAAATTGTCAAGAAAGTCCTGAAATTTCTGAATTTCAAAAGGGCGATCGCTCGTAAAGGAAATTGAGATAAATCCATCATTTTCCAGGTGAGCAGAATGATGATGGTGATGCTCGTGGGGATGATGTTCGTGGTGATGTTCGTGGTGATGCTCATCCGGTTCTTCTAAGAACTGCTCGTAAGCCTCTGGGTCATTATAGGCTACATCTAAAATAATGGGTAAAGGCACCTGCCCCCGTTGGCACCGTAGAATTCTTGCCCCCACTTTTGTCGTGTGGATATAGTCTTCTAAAGATTGCACCCGTTCATCAGGAACCAGATCCGTTTTATTCAACAAAATAATATCGCCATACACAATTTGACCAATGGCAGCTTCACTTTCAAAATGGTCTGGTGTAAAGTTTTCCGCATCAACTAGGGTTAAGATTGAATCGAGGCGGGTTAACTCTCTCAGTTCTGTGCCTAAAAAGGTTAAAATAATCGGGAGCGGGTCAGCTACGCCCGTGGTTTCAATTACGAGATAATCAACTTTTTCTTCTCGTTCCAAAACCTTATAAACGGCATCAACTAAACTGTCATTAATCGTACAGCAAATACAACCATTGCTCAGTTGCACCATATCTTCATCAATGGAAACCAACAACTGAGAGTCAATATCAATATCGCCAAATTCATTCACCAACACTGCAACCTTTAAATCCTGGCGGTTGCTGAGAATATGATTGAGTAATGTTGTTTTTCCACTCCCCAAAAACCCCGTAATAATCGTCACAGGCATCCCGCGTTTGGGGACTTCTAGTTGGGGAGGTAAAGGTTCAGTTTTCATGATGTTTTCCTCAATCGAGTATTGTGATTGTCCTGTAGATGCGGACAGTTCCGTGAATAAAATGCTGGTTCTGACTGTTTTTAACCCGGTACTTACTGCGAACTTAAAAAAGAACGATCGTTGATTATTCCGATAGCGGTAATGGAGGGGGATTCAATTACGTGTTTTGGCTAATTCTATGAGGATAAAGTCTGGTTGACTGGCAATCAAGATAGTCGCGTAGGTTGGGTTGAGGTACGAAACCCAACAGCAGTCTAATTCTATGAGAATAAAGTCTGGTTGACCGACAATCAAGATAGTCGCGTAGGTTGGGTTGAGGTACGAAACCCAACAGCAGCCAGCATAGGAATTTCAGCAGTAAGTGTCAGTCAATCTAGGAATAAAGCGGACGCTTTTTGGGCAAGAGAGACTTTATTCTGCAAGGCTTTAAAGATATTGTAAAATCCGTTAACCCGCGAGGGCGTGAGACTGATTTCTAAACCCGTTCTGGCGATAAAATCGGGAGTTAACTGTTGAATTTCTTGGGCGGAAAGTCCTTTGACTCCCTCAATCAAGAGGGCAACTAAACCTTTCGTAATTTGAGCGTCAGAATCCCCCTGCAAGATTATTGTATCGCTTTCCGAATGAGCCGTAAGGTAAACCTGCGAGACACAACCCGGTACTTTGTTCTCTGGTATTTTCTCGGATTCTGGAAAAGGGGGTAAGCGCTGGGCTAACCACAGCAGATACTCATAGCGCTGTTTTGGCGTAGAAGCGTGCTGCAAGCGGTTAACTAGTCGTTCTAGGGAGGCGGGTAAGGGGGAGGCTGAAGTTGACATTCACCGATTAATACAGGGTTGCCTAGTGAAATGATAATCATTATCACCTCGTTTGGCAACCCCAGACCGGGTTTCTACAGGCTAGCTAATCGCGAAAGAAGAAATCCGCCGAATCTTCATCGATGGGCGTTTGGCTGTGATAGTAGGCTTCGAGTTCTGCTTGAGTGATGGGGTTATCGATGGGATTCTCGAAAAATGCCTTAACGCGCAAATACAGCCGCAACCCTCCTGCACCTGCATCCCATCGCGTTGCTTCTTTAAAGTCTTCTGGGAAGGTATCGCTGACTTTAAGCCAAGCATCTTGTAAAATTTCGGCGATTTCTGGTGTGGATGCGGTGTCAATGAGGTTTTCTAACCCTTCTAGAATATCAATCGTTCTCACGATTTGAGATTGCAATTCGGCGTCAAAGTTGGACATAGACACAGAATAGAGAGGATGTTCATCCCGATATAGACTTTCCAAGTTAATCCTAATCTAGACTAAGCGTCAATCGTTGGATTAACTGAGTCGGCTAGCTAGCGCAACATTAAAGCGACTTCTTTGGCAAAGTAGGTCAGGATTAAATCTGCGCCTGCTCGTTTGATGCTGCTTAGGGTTTCGAGAATCACTTTTTTCTCATCAATCCAACCCTGTTGTCCGGCAGCGCGAATCATGGCATATTCGCCGCTCACATTATAAGCGGCAACTGGGAGTTGGGTGTGGGCTTTAATTTGACAGATGATGTCGAGATAGGCGAGGGCGGGTTTAACCATCACGATGTCTGCGCCTTCTAGAATATCGAGATTGACTTCTTTTAGGGCTTCTCTGGCGTTGGCGGAGTCCATTTGGTAGGTTTGTTTGTCGCCAAATTTGGGGGCAGATTCTAACGCATCCCGAAATGGGCCATAGTAGGCGGAGGCGTATTTGGCGGAGTAGGCAAGAATTCCGGTGTCGAAATATCCGTTTTCGTCTAAGGCTTGGCGAATGGCACCGATGCGCCCATCCATCATATCGGAAGGGGCAACCATATCGGCTCCGGCTTCGGCTTGGGAAAGGGCCATTTTGACGAGTATCTCGACGGTGGGGTCGTTGAGGATGCGACCTTGTTCGTCTACAATCCCATCATGTCCGTGGGTGGTAAATGGATCGAGGGCAACATCGGTGATGACGACGAGTTCGGGAAGGGCTTGTTTGAGGGCGCGGACGGTTTGCTGTACCAGTCCATTCGGATTGTAGCTTTCACTGCCGCGATCGCACTTGAGTTCGTAGGGGATGACGGGGAAAAGGGCGATCGCATTAATCCCCAAATTATAAACATCGGCTGCCTCTTTGAGGAGTAAGTCGAGCGTATACCGATAGCACCCCGGCATGGAGGGAATTTCGACGGTTTCATTCTCTCCCGTCATCACGAACATGGGGTAAATCAGGTCATTGGCGCTGAGTTGGGTTTCTTGAACCATGCGGCGCAGGGAAGGGGTACGGCGCAATCTTCGCGGGCGCTGAATTCGGGGGTTTGACATTTTGATTATGGGAATGATTATCACTACCAAGATATAACAAAAGGCGATCGCTCTAGACAGGTTAGTGCGATCGCCTTTTCCTCAACTCAGCCGTTAAACCACACCCAAACCCAACGTGAAGAAGCGGCTAAAGTCGTTGTAAGCCAGATTGATAAAGCCATCAGAGGGGTCGCCCTGGCCCATCCCTGGAACATTCGTATCTACTCCCCAAGGATTCCGCACCACAACGCGGGCTTGACCGCCTTCGATATACGCATCCGTCACCGTATAGGCATGACCTCCCACAATTAAACCCTCAGAGATTCGATCTACCCCACTGGCGGTTCCGGTCATCACAAACATTCCCCCCGCCGCCAGCGTGGATTGAATCGTCGAAAAATCTGCTGTATTATTTCGACCCGTTTCAAACGTGTAGGTTTGCGCTCGACGACCGACAATGCGGGTCAGCGGGTCGGTGAGATTGTCGCCTTGACCGATGGCATTGTATCCCGGAATCCCCTTTTGGCCGGTTTCTTGACGCCATTGAGCATAGGCGCGTTCAATCAAAGGTACCCAGGTTGCCCAATTTTTGGGGTTACTGGGGTCTACCTCACCTGCTGCGGAGGCCCCAAATAAATTCCCGGTGTTCGGAGCGATCGCCACCTGTCGATCGACCGTGACATACTGAGCTTGTAGGGTAGCGGTATCGTAGAAACGAACCGTAAAAGTATTGTCGCCATTATCCACAATCATGCTATTGATAATGTCGCTGGTTTGATTGCCACTGTCATCGCGTTGGGGTTTGAACGTTGCGCCCAAAGCGGCTAAGAAAGCACAATCCCCTAACTGTCCTTGATGAATATGACCAATCCGAGCGCTAGGATCGCTACCAAACAAGGGGCCCTGTAGCGTGGTGAAGGCTAGCTCAAAATCTTGAGCCGCCTCGCCTGTATCTGTACGATCGTCTTGAGAAAATACAGGAGTGGGCGGTTCAGATCCCAAAAACCAACGACCGATGAAACTTTCAAACTCAGCCGTATTCGTGGTGGGGGTAGCATCCTTGGCAATGCGATCGATAAAATAGCGCACAGAATCCGGCATATTCAACTGGCTGCTATTATTGACCAACAGCTTCAGGTCTTTTAACTCCGTGGCATCAATTCCACCTCCCGATCTTCCCCCGGCTTGCAAAATGGCGATCGCATCATTGCGGTCTAACACATTATCCCGAATCCGGTTTGTCACCTCGGTTCTGAGGATCGAACTTTGCAATTGACTCGCCACTTGATTGGCTGTGGGAAGAGGAGTCGTAACAATTGCACTGGGACGAACTACCGTTAGGGTATAGGGGCCAGTTTGATTCGCCTCATAGGAGGTTGCTCGTACGAGGTATTGCACGCCGGCTTGAGCAGTAAAGGTTAACTGAGAATTGGTTGTACTGCCGTTTGCATCATCATTTTCCTGAAGGATGGCTCCAGTTTGAGCATTCACCAGTTGAAGAACCGTATCAAATGCAGCGGATGCAAGCTGGATTTGGATTTGCTGACCGACCGTGACATTCGTCAGTTCGTAGCTATCCTTAAAGCGAGTATTATCACCAGGAGCGAGCAAATCTGTAGCACTTAGCTCGCCGCTGGCCACCTCATTCGCAACGGTGTTATTGGCTCGCAGCGTCCCCACAATGGGATTAGAGGCTTGAGTCGTTAGGGTATATTGTCCCCGACCCGCATCTTGGGGCGCAAAACTTGTCACCCGTACCCCATAGTCTACATTCGGCTGTACTACAAAGGAGGCAGAGGAGTTGGTATTTCCCTCAGCAATGTCATCATTTTCGGCAATGATTTCACCCGTGTTGGTATTGAAAATCTGTAAGTAAGTATCAAACTCTGTAGAGTTCAGATTAACCGTGATGACTTGACCCGCGATCGCGTCAGTTAACTGATACTCGTCTTTACGGGTACCCAGGCGCAACGGGTTAGCCTCGTCAGAACTTTCTAAAGCGCCTTGAATCGTTTGATTAGTATCGATGGTTGGGTAGATCTCGGTAGCAATGGCACTATCGCGGGATGCGAGTAAATCTAGCTGATAGGGCGTTTCTCCCTCAAACTCCAATACTCTCACGTAGTAGGTTCCGGGCGCTAACCGAGCAACGGCGACATATTCTGGATCGGTACCCGCTTCCTCGGAACGTCCTAGAACTTCACCTTCGTCTACAATGCCGTTGTTATTTCTATCCTGAATCAGTTCGACATCTGCATCAGCGATGAGCGCGCTGAGGTACATGGTAAAGCTAGTGGCTTGGGAAATGCTAAAACGATAGTAGTCGCTTGGATCTCCGTTGCCAATCCAGTCATTGAAGCTAAGTTCATTCACTAAGACCCCTAAATCGGTGGCTGTGGCGAGGGAGTTACCCGCCCGATCGGGACCGCGTAGGAAGGGAACTGCATCAAGGGTTAGGGTATAGTCAGTGTCGCCTTCGTATTGTTCGACCAACAGATAGTAGGTGCCGTTGGCTAAAACGTAGTTCTCTTTAACTTCTGGGGTGGTTCCGCCTTCGGCAGAAACAAACAAGATTTCATTGGCTTCGAGTTCGCCGTTGTTGTTAAGATCCTGAGCTAGGAGAAGATCGGCATCGGCACTTAGACCATCGAGTCTGACGCTGAAGCTGGTGGGAACGGCGAGGTCAAATTTGTAGACATCAATGGGGTTGCTATCATCAACTCGGTCTTGGAGCGATCGCGTTCCGCTTAAAATGCCTAGGTCTATCTCTGGTAAGTCTTCGACAAACTTATCGGAGTCGAGATCGTTGGCGTCAACGTTTTGCAAAATGGCGAGGACTGTACCGCTTTGGCGATCGCGAATAATCGTATCATTGGCACGATCGCCCGTTCCTTGGTGAATACTGAGGTCGTTGAAGTTGATGCCATCAAGTCCAATTCGGTCTTCTTGGGGGTCAAAGTCGGTAAAGAAATCTCCTCCATCGCGACTGAGGACAAAGATATCGCTACCTTCACCACCTGTTAGGGTATTTGAGCCTAAGTCGCCGTAGAGGATATCGTTACCGCGATCGCCAAAAATGCGATCGTTGCCTTTACCACCGCGAACCGTATCGTTGCCTTTACCGCCGTAAAGGATATCATCGTCTCTATTGCCATGCAAAACATCGTTACCGAGGTTGCCAAACAGCCAGTCAATCCCTCGACCCCCGTAAATGATATCTTGACCGCGACCGCCATAGGCTGTGTCGTTGCCTTGGTTGCCGTAAATCAGGTCATCGTCTAAGTTGCCCGAAAGCCAATCGTCGCCTGCAAACCCAATGAGGGTATCGTTACCTGCTAACCCTAAGATGCGATCGCCTTCAGGTGTACCGTTGAGTAAATCGTTACCCTCGGTGCCAGTAATATTTGCCATTGAAAAGTACCAAAAACGTGATAATTCCGGGTGTAAGTTGCTAATTAGAGAAGAAGAGGATTCTTATTTCTCATCCAGAGAACTCAGAATAAAGAAGATGCAATCATCCGGTTGAAGATCGAAAACATCTACCGCGTTCAAAATTCTATACCTTGGGATAGATGAAATTGCGAAGCTTTAAATTATTGTCACCTCTTATGGAGGTTGACAACCTTAGATGTATTTGATACCGCCAGTAAAAGAGTCAGTAATCTTTATTACTCCCAAATCGAGAGCGATCGCACCACGCTGGCCAGAAATTCTTCACAAAGATGCTTTAAGATTTGCAAAGTTATTTCTAAAATCGGATTAAACTCACCCTTTTGAGGGGAAATAGCACAGGAAGGGTTAATCAGCGTGAACCAGCAATCTTCTCATCGCGTCGTTATTATTGGGGGCGGCTTTGGTGGACTGTATGCAGCGAAAGCCCTCGGAAAAGCCCCGGTTCAAGTGACTTTGGTGGATAAACGCAACTTTCACCTGTTTCAGCCGCTACTGTACCAAGTGGCGACAGGTAGCGTTTCGCCTGCGGATATTTCTTCGCCGTTGCGCGGGATTCTCAGCCCGTATAAGAATATTACCGTCTTGCTTGACGAAGCAGTTGCCCTCGATCCGCAAGCGCAGCAAGTGGTACTGCAAAGTCAAACCATTCCCTACGATACGCTGGTTGTGGCGACAGGGGTTAGCCATCATTATTTTGGGAACGAACAATGGCGCAACCTTGCACCCGGTTTAAAGACGGTGGAGGATGCGTTGGAAATGCGCCGTCGGATCTTTATGGCGTTTGAGGCGGCGGAGAAAGAAGCCGATCCAGAAAGACAAAAGGCGTGGCTGACGTTTGTGATTGTGGGAGGCGGGCCGACTGGGGTAGAATTAGCCGGAGCGATCGCCGAACTTGCCTATAGCATCCTCAAGCATGATTTTCGCAACATTGATACTCGCGCCACCCGTATTCTTTTGTTAGAAGGGATGGATCGCGTTTTACCGCCTTACGCTGAGGAGTTGTCTGCAAATGCACAGCAGGCGCTAGCCGATTTAGGGGTAGAAATTCTCACTAAAGCAATGGTAACGAAGATTGAAAGCGATCGCGTTACCTATCGTTTAGGCGATCGCACTGAGGAAGTGACGGCTAAAACCCTACTCTGGGCAGCCGGGGTAAAAGCTTCCTCTATGGGAGAAATTTTACACCAATGTACCGGGGTTGAGCGCGATCGCGTGGGGCGCGTGATTGTTGAACCCGACTTAAGCATCCCTGGATACCCCAATATTTTAGTCATTGGCGATCTAGCTCATTTCGCCCATCAAGATGATAAACCCTTACCGGGCGTTGCTCCCGTTGCTATGCAAGAAGGGGATTATGTCGCCAAACTCATTAAAAAGCGTCTCAAGGGAGAGACTTTACCCCCCTTCCACTATACCGACTATGGAAGTTTAGCCGTAATTGGCACGCACGCCGCCGTTGTCGATTTGGGTTTTATTCGCTTTACTGGATTTTTAGCCTGGTTTATTTGGGTGTTCGCCCATATCTATTTCTTAATTGAGTTTGACAATAAGTTAGTCGTAATGATCCAATGGGCGTGGAAATATTTCACTCGCAAGAGTGGGGCGCGTCTCATTACTGGAGAAGAGTCTTTATTGCGCGTTAAAGTTGACGAACAGGGCGAGTATTACACGCCAGAAACCAATGAAAATCAGCTAAAGGTCTAGCAATTTTAAGGTTTATATAAGTCAGGAAAAAGGCGGTAAGCGATGGTCAAACTAGAAGAAGCAGAATTAAAATTAGCGATCGCACTCCCAATCGATGCAATACAAGCCTTTTGTCAGCGATGGGAAATTGCAGAATTAGCCGTATTTGGTTCGATTTTACGGGATGATTTTGCGGCTGATAGCGATGTAGATTTTTTGTATGTTCTGAAGCCTAGCACTCGTTGGAGATTGAGGGATCTAATCTGTGCGGAAGAAGAATTAGAGCAATTATTGAGTCGAAAGGTTGATTTAGTCTCAAAAGCTAGTATTGAACAGGATCATAACTGGCTACGAAAAAGTAATATTCTTTCGTCCATAAAAGTAATTTATGACAACCAATAGAGATATAGAATCTGTAATTGACATTTACCATTATGGTCAATCTATTGTTTCTTTTGTCTCAGGAATGAATCAACAGGAATTTGTGAACGACCAAAAAACCATTGCTGCTGTAATGTATGGAATTGCTGTGATGGGAGAAGCTACTAAAAGATTATCTGATAACTTTCGGAAACAACATCCTGAATTACCTTGGAGAGAATTAGCAGGATTACGCGATCGCCTAGTTCATGACTATAAAAACATTGATCTTGATATACTATGGGATGTAGTTTCCGTTGAAATTCCAGCATTGTTAGTGAGTTTAGAACCTTTGTTACCTAAGCAGGATGAATCTGTATGAGCGATCGCGCTTACCTATTAACAGAGTATCTATAGAAATTGAAGCATTGAGTCTTTGGTGCGTATCCCAATAGCTTGTTAGGAAAATACGGATTAGAGAGGGTTGGCGATCGCCTAAATCTTAGGAGAGATTCGATCGCTCAAGATTAACGCTATGATGAAGTCGATAATCGAGAAAAATCAACCTTATGAAAGAGTGTTTTTTACTCAGTCGTTTGCTAATGCGCTTTGATGTTCCTGATGAGAGTTTAGCCGGAGAACTCAGCGCGATCGCCCACACTCCTGACGGCTATCTTTGGGTGGGTTCTGATGAATATATTAGCATCGAACGCCTGTCTCCAACTGCGCCTTATATGTACGGCGAACATAAAACCTTCCATATTGGCGATTTTGTTCCCTTATTTGATGATAATGAAATTGATATCGAAGGAATTGATTATTCTGAAGGATATCTCTGGTTCACGGGTTCTCATAGTACCAAACGCAAGAAGCCGAAAGGGAAGGATCTCGAAAAAGATCTCAAACGACTCGCCACCGTTACAACCGATCTAAATCGCTTTATTATTGCTAGAATTCCTTTAGTTGACGGCGATTTAGTCAAAAGTGGGTCGCATTCCCAAGACAAAAATCAAACGTTAACTGCTGCTTGTTTAGAGACGATTGACAATCGTAATTTATTGATTGAAGTTCTAACCGAAGATCGGCATATTGGACCGTTTATTCAAAGCGGAATTCCTAGTAAAGATAATGGTTTTGATATTGAAGGGTTGGCGGTTCGGGGAAATCGAGTGTTTCTCGGCTTGCGCGGTCCCGTATTGCGCGGTTGGGCAATTTTAGTAGAATTAGAGATGACTGAATCAGAACCCGGCGTTCTGACCCTCAAACCCATAGATGAAGCCGGAAAACTCTACAAAAAGCATTTTGTGAATCTGAATGGGTTAGGGGTGAGAGAACTCTGTTGGCTAGAGGATGATTTAATTATTCTCTCAGGCCCGACAATGGAAGTAGCCGGAGAAGTGCGTTTATTCCGTCTTAAAGATGCTTTGAATTTAGAAGATGATTCGATTAGCGATCAAGATACGGAACGCTTAGAAATTCTGTTTGATTTACCTTACACCGTTGGCGGCGATAAAGCAGAAGGGTTGGCGCTTGTTCCCTGTTTAGACCAAGCGCGATCGCTCTTAGTATTGTACGATTCTCCGCTCCCAAATCGTCGCCCCGACGAACATTCAGTTTATGCAGATTTGTTCCGTTTAGACTAATCTTTTTCCTCTCACCCTAGTGGTTGGGTGTGAGGGGAAGCGTAGAAGCTGATTGACTGACAAATCTGATTAAGGTGTTGTCCGAACCGCCCTCACCCTAGTCCCCTTCCAGAGGAGAGGAAGAGTGCTGATTGACTCCCTTCTCCCAATGGGAGAAGGGTTGGGGATGAGGGCAAAAGAGTTTTATCAGTCAACCAGGCGTAGAGATTAATGTTGACTGATAATTAACTCAAATTGAGTGAGAGTAATGCGTCCTGACTCTAAAAGAGTATCGGCAATTTCTGATAAAGTTAAGACCGAGTAAGCGTTATAGCCATTTTGTTTTAAGCGGTCTTTAACGCCTCGTCCGTGGTCAATTAAGACGATAATATCCTTGACTTCTAAACCAACCGATTGGAGTTTTTGCGCCCCTTCCATCACGCTTTTACCGCTAATTAAAATATCATCTACGACGACAATCCGTTCTCCCGGTTCGTAATGGCCTTCAACCAGGCGTTTTGCACCATAGGCTTTCACCTCCTTGCGGGGGAAAATCATCGGGTATCCCAAACGCAAGGCTAACCCCGTGGCTGTAGGAAGCGAACCGTAGGGAATTCCTGCAATGCGGTCAAATTTTAGGGTTTCTAAGATTTCAGCATAGGCGGTTAGCGCCAGGTGGAAGGTTTGCGGCTGAGAAATCAGTTTTCGTAAATCGATATAGTAGGGAAACACCTCTCCCGACGCCTGGACGTGATCGCCAAAGGTGATGCAGCCGATATCGTAGAGTTGAAGAATTAAATCGCGATGGGGTTGCGATCGCAAAAAGCAGACATTGGGAACCCATAACTGACAACTGGAGTTGGGTGCGATCGCCTTTTGGTGTTCCTGTTCTACTAATGTTCGCAGACGATCGACCGCTTCGCCCGGTTTTTTCTGCAATAACAAGTCTGGAGAAACGGGTAACAGCAACCCCTCACCCCCACCGATCAAAGATTGGGCGTAGTCTGGAGGTGTATTGTACTCTCCTACGGCCAAAATTAAACGTCCGGGCGCATGGCTGCGAATTCGGGCTAAAACCTCCGGTTTGGCGGCGCTAACTTCTAAACCCAACTGTTCGGGAGAACCCCAACTCTGCGAGGCTTGAATCAGTTGCAAATAAAACGGATTATCCGGCGAAGGGTGTTCTTGGAGAATGTCCCCTGAAGAATTCCCCGTATAACTCAGCACAAACACCGCCTTATCGGGATAGACCAAAAACGGGGCCACATGATCTAGCCCGCCAAATGGCACAATCGTACAAGCATCCACCCGCCAATCTTCAAACACTGTCCGCGCAAACACCGTACTAGTATTGATATCGCTGTGCTTTGCATCCAGGATAATCGGGAGATGGCGCGGAATGGCTTTGAGGGTTTGTTGTAGCAGTTGAAACCCCACCACTCCCAAAGATTGATAAAAATCCAGCGTCAGCTTATAGGCGCAGACTAAATCCGCTGTTTGGGCAATCAAAAAATGCAACCAATCCCACAAACTATCATTATCTGAAGGTTCGAGCAGTTCTGGGTCTGGATCGAGACTAATGTAAAGATGGGTACGATTGCGTTCGGTTGCAGCAGAGTATTTTTCAAAAAAGCTCATATTTAACGGGTTTATCGCAATTTATCGGCATCATCGACGATTTGCCAACCGTCTAGGAGTAATGCAAGTTACGTTTATTGTGCAGGATGTTGCTCAAAATTTCCCGATTTGCGGTATTGTCAACCGTTAGCCAAACAGTGAGTTGCTATTAATTCAGCATGAACAAAACAGTTAAAGTGGTGTTGAGTGCGCTTGCGTCCGCTAGTTTAGCCGCGTCTCCCGTTTTTGCCCAATCCTATACTCCCCAAATTAGCATCCTCAACGATGGGCGAACTTACCAATTTACCGCCGGACAAGGGATTTATCGGGTTTATTATAACTACACTGGCAACAATTGGACTCACGCCGACGTTGCACCCATTCGGATTAATACTGATAAGGCGATCGCCATCCTCCCCATGCAATATACTAGCAACGGTCTGCAAGCCGGGGCTAGCGTCAACGGTCGCAGCATTGGGCGTTTATGGAACCTCATCACCGTTCAAGAGATGCAACAGCGCCTAGAAGCGATGGGTTTCTTTGTGCTGACACCCAGTATTGAAATGTACGGCGAAACCCTGCAAGGCTTCCAAGGCTTAGAACACTTTATTGCGGGCGTTCACAAAGGTAACGCCAACGTCCAAACCTTAGTATTAACCGCCGATGCCCATATCGCCAATGCTGCAAACCCCTTTCCGGGGGCGCAAATGTTGGTGACAGGCTTGCATCCGCGCGATTTTGTTTGGGAAAATCGGATTCAATCGCGCTTAATTTCTTTCTACCAGCATTACGGCCTCAGAAATATTGGCCCGCGAGTCCGAGGGGGTCAAAGTAACAAAGAAGGCAGTTCTTTAGCATGGCATCCCCTGATTGAACGCGCCGCTGAATATAACCCCCGCGTGGCAATTTTAGAAGTTGCCCAAGCTAGAGAAATCGTCCAGTTTGCCGGATCGATTCAAGCGGGCCGTCAATGGGCGAGTCCGTTATTTGATGCGGTTGCACTGGCGATGGCAGAACAAGCCTGTGCAGATGGGGCAAGTTTAGCCATTTGTCAGGGAGAGTCACAATATTAGAAGGTCTAGGCTAGGGTTAAGATGCAGGTTAATTGATTTCAGGTCAGCTATGCCAGCCTTAACGGACATTGGTACGCTAATTCTCTCTACACCAGAGATTTGTGGGGGTCGTCCTCGAATTGCCGGACACCGAGTTACAGTGGCTAACATCGCAGTCGATTTTAATGCGGGTCGAAAACCTGAAGATATTGTCGCCGAAAGACCGCAGCTAACGTTAGCCCAGGTTTATGCAGCCCTAGCCTATTATTTCGCTAACCAGGAAACGATTGACGCAGATATTGCTTTAGATGTGCAGGAGTTTGTACGTTTAGAAACTGATTAACGGCCTTAACCTAGAAAATGCTACCAACTGCGACCTGCACCACCGCCGCCACTGCTGCCCCCGCCAAAACTGCCACCGCTGCTACCGCCTCCAAAACTGCTACCGCCACTACTCCCCCCGCCTCCGCTGGAGGGTGGAGGTAAGGGGGGGATGCGTTCTTGCGTAATTTTGTGATAGTCGCAGTGGTGGCAGTGTAAGGTAATTTCCCGCTTGCCGCTACTCCACTGGGTCGGGTGTTTAAGGGTCTGAGTCTGCCGTTCTAGGGTAAGGGCATCGCATTTGGGGCAAGTCTCGTAGCGCGACAACTGCCGCCAAGACCGGATGTGAACGCCGTTTTGGGTGTCTCCGCATTGGGGACAGCGCCACACGCTAAAGGTTTCGCTGCCCAGTTGTTGGGCAACGCGATCGCCTGAAGATAAATATTCGCCAGGATTCTCGGTTACTTGCACCATTGGCACCTGGCAGCGCTGACAATGGACGGGCTGCAATTCTGAGTTTTTTCCTCTCAAAAGGGCAAACAAGCCGCTTCTGAGGGCAAAGGCAGCCGCTAGCGCGATCGCACCCACCACTAGGAAGCCAAAAATGCCAACTTGACCCCAAACAATCGCCCAGAACACTAGCCCAACGGTGAAAACCAGACCTGCACCGATGAGGTATAACAGCCAAGATACCCCGCTATCGGCTTGAATGCGCGATCGCCCTAACGGTTCGAGATAAAGGGGTTGTTTCAGCTTAAAATAGGAGGCAACCGCAGAGGCGATCGCCACTAGAATTCCGCCAAATCCCAAAGTTTTTACAGCAGTCGGTTGATCGACCATTGGGGAGGTGATGGGATTATAGGTTTCTTGTTCTAAAGCCCGCACTAAGGCTTGAGTTCCCGCTAAAATGCCCCCTTCGTAGTCATCTTGGCGGAAGCGGGGAATCACATGGATATCGAGAATGCGCCCCACTCGTCCATCCGGTAAAACGCCTTCTACCCCATACCCAGTTTCAATCTCCACGCGGCGATCGTCCAAGGATACTAGGAATAATACGCCATTATCCTGACCTTGTTTGCCGATTTGCCAGGTATTGAATAATTCTGTAGCAAACGCTTTTACAGAAGAGGCGGGGGCGGTTGAAGGGACTGTCACCACTGCGATTTCTGTGCCGTTAGTGGCTTCGAGTTGCGTAATTAACTGATTAATTTGGGTGGTGGTTTGGGGAGAAAGCAATTGGGCCATATCCGTCACCCATCCCCCGCTGACTTGTTGCGGGTTAGGAACTTCTTGCACTGTTAGGGCATAACTGGCAAGGGGAAATAGGTAGAAGGCAAGTGCAAACAAACCTCCCCATAAAATTTGTTTAAATCTGGGTTTGATGCGAGGAAAGGAAAAGAGCATCGCAGATTCTTCAGTAAGTTGGCAAGCGTTCGGTGTTAGGATCGAGAAAGCTTTAGCAATCCGAAAGGTGGGGCTTAGATTCAGTTCGCTACCCCTAATGTAACCTTGGAATTTCAATGGCAGCGAGAAAGGTTTGTAAAGTTCATATTTATTTGTCAAATGCATCAACCTGAAGAACGGATTCCAGAAGAAATTGCCTCAGAGGTGCTAGCTTTAGCCTCGCGGATGTATGCCGAACAAACGCAAAGTTATTCCCAAGCGGAGTTAATTCAAGCGGGAGGAGAGGTGCAAATTCCCCCAGAATTAATTCAAAAAGCGATTCAAGAAGTTCAGAAAAACCGTCAAGCGGCGGCTTTGCAACAGCAACAAGCTAAAGCCAAAACGCGAACCCTTCAGATGATTCTGATTGGGGTAGGAATAGCGATCGCGCTTTGGGGCATCTTCAGTTACAATACCCTAGCCAATGCTGAAGGCAATGTTGAGGCTGCTTGGGCGCAAGTAGAAAACCAACTCCAGCGACGGGCGGATTTAATCCCCAATTTGGTTAATGTTGCCCAAGCCTCTGCTAGACAAGAACGGGAGTTAATTTCGTTATTGGTACAAGCGCGTCAGAGTTATTTGCAAGCGGAAACGCCCCAAGAAAAGCTAGCCGCTAATAATAATATTGGGTTAGCCATTGAACGCTTTAACAGTTATGCTGCCACTAACCCGCAACAGGTTTCTTCCCAAGCTTATGCGGCTTTGCAAGATGAGTTAGCCGGAACGGAAAATCGAATTGCGGTAGAACGCAGACGCTATAACGAAACGGTGCAGCAGTATAACCGCCAAGTTCGTCGCTTTCCCAATAATTTAGTGGCAGGAATTGCCGGATTTGAAACCAAACCCTTCTTCCAAGCCGAGAATCCGCAACTGCCAGCGGTTAATTTAGAATAACAAGGCGATGCCCGTGGGGTCAAAATCGCGATTGGCCGTCAGTAAATCTTCAATTCCCGAACCATCGAGGTTCGCCCGTTGCAACTTATCGGTGGTGGAATCAGCCCAGTACATTTTGCCACCGAACGGATCGATCGCTAGACTGGTGGGGAAAGATAAGCCGGAAACCAGGGTTTCTCGTGCAGAACCATCGAGATTAGCGCTTTCAATACTGCCCAACTGTAAGTCCGTCCAGTATACGCGATCGCGCGATAGATCGAGGGCAATGGCACGCGGTCGGACTAACCCGCTTCCGACAATAATCTCGGCCCCCGTGCCATCGAGATTGGCTCGATGAATGGTATTTTGGGTTCCATCCGTCCAATACATCTGATTGCGGGGGACATCTAAGGCAATGCCAGTGGGGAATAACGCTGGGGAAGGGCCTCCTAAATCGAGAACCACTTCGCGTCCGGTGCCATCGAGGTTCGCTCGTTCAATGATATCGCGACCGGAATCCACCCAATAGATTTTGTCATTAAATAGGTCGAGGGCGATCGCTCTGGGTCGATCTAATCCCGATACGATTAAATTTTCCACCCCCGTACCATCCAGGTTCGCCCGTTGGATGCGATTGGTCGTATCATCCGTCCAATACATTTTCCCCCGTTCGGAGTCGAGAGCGATCGCTAAGGGGTCTCCCAAATTCACCACCAAATCAATCAAACCCGTCGCCCCCAAATCGGTACGGCGAATGGCATTGGCACCGGGGGAAACCTCGCTGGTATCGGCAATATAAATGGGTTGGACAACAGAAATGGCGGCCGTATCCGAAGCTAAACTAAACGCGGTTGTTCCCCCAGCCAGGGAGGCATCAATATTTTGGGTGCCACTGGGGTTGCCATCGGTTGCATCCCAAGCCTGAAACAGAATATCCGCCGATCCAATAAAATTCAAATTGGGTAAAAAGCGTATCCGGTCATTGGGCGTATCGCGCAATACGGTTGCCTCTGTGGGAGAAATCGCCCCAAATTCCTGCCAGGTTGCCCCCCCATCGGTGGAATATTCCCACACCCCATTGCTATCATCCACGCCAATTACGGCAATCCCTTGCACTGCACCCGCATCTGGATCGAAGATAGGAGTAGTCCCCGCGCTGACTAGCATATTGGCCACTAGGGTGCCATTATTGCGGGTGACGTTGAGATTTTGATTAATCGGCGAAAAGCGCAAGTCGCTAGAAGGGTCGAGAATGGGGGCATCGTTGAGGTCATTGACATCGATAATGAGGGTTTCGGTGTAACTTAATCCCCCCGCGTCGGTGGTTTGAATGGTAATGCTATGGGTGGCATTGGTTTCAAAGTCAATTTGCATCCCATCTGCCACAATTAAGCGATCGCCATCTAGGGTAAAGCGTCCCTCGGCATCATCGAGTAAGGTGTAAGTATGGGTATCGCCTGTATCGGGGTCTAGGGTGGAGAAAATGCCGACGACGGTTCCTTCTGGACTGCGTTCGTCAACGTTGTTATTAGACAGTTCAATCCCAATGGGCGCTTGATTGACATTATCGACTTGAATGTTAAACGTGCGGTCTAAAAATAAGCCGCCTGCATCCGTGCTGCGGATGGTAATTTGATAGGCGGCAGCCTCTAAAAGACTGCTATCGGCGACAACCAGTTGATTATTCTCAATCTCAAACCGCCCGCTGGCATCGTCAAGTAGGCTATAGGTATGCGTATCGCCGATATCGGGGTCTAGGGTGGATAGCAGACCGATGAGGGTACCGCTCGGACTTTGTTCGTCAATTGTATTATTAGAGAGTTCGATCGCGATCGGTGCTTCGTTTACGTCATTGAGGGCGATGGTAAAGACTGCATCGTAGGTCAATCCTGTGGAGTCGGTTGTCCGTATGGCGATATTGAAACTCGGTGTGGTTTCAAAGTCTAGCATGGCACCGGGCGCAACCACGAGTTGATTGCCGTTGAGGGTAAACCGCCCGTCGGCATCGTCGAGTAGGGTATAGGTATGAGTATCGCCCACATCTGGGTCAAGGGTGGACAATAGACCAATGACACTCCCCGCTGGACTATTCTCATCAAGGGTATTGTTAGAAAGTTCGATGCCTGTGGGGGCCCCTGGAAAGTCGTTGTCAATGATAATCAGGGTAGCGGTTTGATTGCTGCCGAGGGTTGCGCCTCCGCTGGGGTTGCTTAAGAATAAGTTGACGGTTTCATCGCCTTCAACTAAATCGTCGTCCACAATTGGAATATTGACAGTTTTGGGGGTGATGTCACCATCGGCAAAGGTGACAACAATGGGGGTATTGTCGTAATCGTCGGGGGCGGTGGCGCTACCGTCGGTGAGGGTGAGGACGACACTGACTTCGCCTTGGCTTCCCCCGATGCGAGTCACGGTGACGGCGGTGATGGGGGTGCCATCTTCGCTAATTCTGAAGGTTGAGGCGCTAAATTGCAAGCTACCCGGTTGAGCGGCGGGCGGTGGGATAAAATCGTTGCGATCGATGCTTTCTACGGCTACGCCTTGGAGAATTAAGAGGAAGCGATCGCTGGTTTGGTCTTGGATGATGGTATCGTTACTGTACTGACCGCTGCCTTGGAAAATTCTCAGTTGCGAGAAGTCCAAGCCGTTGGTTAATTCAATGACGTTGGTGCCTTCGTGGAAGTCGGTGATAATTGTGGCTTCTTCTAGGGTAAAACCGCCGGTGGTGGGTGCGATCGCAAATGTGTCATCTCCAACCCCACCTGTGAGCGTATCGCTGCCATTAAAACTCTGCAATAAGTCGTTTCCGGCATCGCCTGATAAGCGATTGTTACCCAAACCGCCAATCAAGGTATCATTACCGTGTCCGCCAAATAAAATATCGTTTCCTTCTCCACCCTCTAGCCAATCATCTCCACCATTGCCATAGAGGATATCATCGCCCAAGCCCCCAAAAATGCTGTCATTGCCTTGGTCGCCATACAGAATATTATTACCACCAACGCCTTCTATCCAGTCATCGCCAGCATTAGCAAAAATCACTTCTGATTGAAGCGTTCCAATTAAAGTATCGTCCCCCGGCGTCCCTGTAATAACCAGCATTGGTATGACTATCCCCTGTGTTTGGTAGACCCGAATTTCAGTTTAACCCTGAGTATTTCTACAGTCAGCTTAACCTAAGATGGAACTTGGCTTTCAGCTCTCTGTCAAACGCACATTCCGAGTTTCTACGGAGTCACGAACTTAAGATTCTGTTCTAGCACGAAGTCCTTTGAGTTGTCCCTATTTTAGTCTCATTCAAAAAACGCTAGCAGAGAATGAATGTGAGAATTTCCTCAAACGCTTGTCTAGCTTGGATTTTCTCCCTAAATCCCCGACTCGCGTTCATCAACTTGGGGGGTTACAGCCCTCAATTCCTGCAATAGGATCGATCTACATCTACCCTCCCGTCTGAATTTAGATCAGGAATGCATGAAATCAGCTTACCGTAAAAATACTGAGACTCCTGCGGGTGCATCGCTTTGGATGGCTTTATCCCAATTCGCGCCTTGCGACTTTTGGAACCGCCTAGCCAAACAGACGGCTAAATTCGGGGCTTTACCCGTTGTGGCTTGTCTAATCTCACCTCAAGCCTACGCCCAGATTATTCCAGCCCATGATGGCACGGGGACGATTAATCGGCAACAGGGCGATCGCTTTGAGATTACCGGAGGGAGGCGTTCTAGCGATCGCAGCAACCTTTTCCATAGTTTTACCCAATTTAATCTCGATCGCAATCAAAGCGCGTTGTTTTTATCCCCCCCAGACGTTCGCAATATTCTAGGGCGAATTAATGGGGGAGATCCTTCTATTATTAATGGTTTAATTCAAGTCACGGGAAGCCCAGCCAATCTCTATTTAATGAATCCCGCAGGGCTGATTTTTGGTCCAAATGCTCAACTGAATGTTCCCGGTTCTTTTACCGCAACAACGGCGCATCAAATCAGCTTTGGCAATCTCCAAGGGTTTACCGCAACGGGCGTTAATTCCTATGCCAATCTGGTTGGCAATCCTACCGCTTTTCATTTTAACGCATTGCCCACCGGAACCATTATTAATCAGGGAAATCTAGCCGTTTCCCCCGGACAAAATCTGAGCTTCATTGGCGGTACTATTGTCAGTACCGGGAACCTTTCTGCGCCCCAAGGAGAAATTAATCTGATTGCGGTTCCGGGGGAAAATGTTGTCAGAATTAGTCAAAAAGACCATATTCTAAGTTTAGAAATCCCCCTGCCTTCAGATCCAAATTCAATCGCGCCTTTAAGCCTTCCTCAACTATTAACTGGCGGACATTTAGGCAACCATGCAACCAAATTTAGCCTAACTCCTAATGGGGAAGTGCAACTGACAGGTTCGGGCATTCTAATTGAAAGGGGAGATGTAATCGTTTCTCGCAGTTCTGTTGCTGCTCAAACAGCCCATTTCTTGGCTAGCAACCATTTGAAACTCAGTGAAAGTCACATTCAAACCACTGGAAACTTAACCTTATTTGCCAATCAAGTTATTCAAATTCGCGATGGTTTAGAACGGTCTTTTCTGGCGAATGCTGGAGGAAATCTCATCCTTCAAGGCAACCAAATGATTGATATTCTTGCCCTCAATCATCTGCAAACTCCCTTTGTCAGCGGCGGGAATTTAAGGTTAATTAGTGGCGGGATTATTTCAGGCGATGCTCAATTTCAAGCAGGGGGAAATTTTGAGCTTCTGAACTTAACAGGTGAAGGAGGAGAATTTATTAGCCTGTTCGATCCCATTATTCGCTCGAATGGCGATGTTATCTTTGGCGATTATACAGGAGTTTCCTTAAAAATTGAATCGCAAGGCAGCATTACAGGCGGCAATATTACGATTACAGCACCCGATGCGGCGGTTCCCAGTAACGATCCAGATAGTGCTTTATTGCAATCCGAAAAAGCAATCATTTTACGGGCAGGTGTTGCAGCCCTTAGCGATGTTCCTAACCTTCCACCCGAACAAGCTTCCGGAAATACAACCTTTATCCCTGGAATTCAAGCCTCTTCTCCAGGTCGTATTGTCGTTAATAATTTGAATACATCAGGAACAACCAATGGGTTAGCCAATGGAGGCCCTATTATTTTATCAGCCCCTGGAGATATCCTGATTAACAATATTAATAGTGGCTCTAATGTGGGAAATGGCGGATCGATTTTCGTTGAAAGTACCAACGGTAGCCTGCAAATTTCCGGTTTAATTAATTCTAGTTCGCAAACCGGACAGGGGGGGTCTGTCACCTTAAGGGCGCTAGGCGATATTGATATTTCTGCAATTAATGCTCAAAGTGGCAGCGCGGGTACTGGCAACAATAGCATTCAAATTAGCACGCCGGGATTGTTGCGGGCTTCGGGAACGTTTTTAGATCGAAATGGCTTTAATGTCAGCCTCTCAACCGCAGGTGGCGACACTGGGGGAAATATTCGCATCGAACATGGGGGCGGAGAAAGACAAATTCCCTTTACGGTTGGCGATCCTCAACTCAATGGTACCGCAGGCGCGATCGCCACTAGCCCAGAAAATGCAATTCTTCCTTTAGCCTCTTTCCTAGAAAGCTATTTTCAGAGCAATATTCAAATTCTGACTACCAGTTTACCGCCGACACCTCCAACCCCTCCAACCCCTCCAACTCCTCCAACCCCTCCAACCCCTCCAACTCCTCCAACTCCTCCAACCCCTCCACCCCCTCCAACCCCTCCAACCCCTCCGACACCTCCAACCCCTCCAACCCCACCAACCCCTCCAACTCCACCAACCCCTCCAACTCCTCCACCCCCTCCAACCCCACCAACCCCTCCACCCCCTCCAACCCCTCCGACACCTCCGACACCTCCAACCCCTCCAACTCCTCCGACACCTCCGACACCTCCAACCCCTCCGACACCTCCAACCCAAGTACAACAGCGCCTTTCTAGAGAATTGCAGACTTTAATTCAAGATAGCGATCGCCAACCTTTAACCCTTAGCGAGATAGATCGCCCAATCTTGCTAGAATTATTACGCAATGAAATTCGGCGGAGTTTAGCTGACGGCGACATTGCTAGGGCAATTATCCAGATTGAAACCCTGTATACCCAAGAATTAAACCAATACTTTAATCAAACCTTTGGCATAGAAATCGAATCTCTAGAACAACTCCAAAATGTTCTAAGTTCCATCGCTTCAGAACTCGGCATTCAACCTGCCATTATCTATGTCTTTTCGACTGAAGAACAACTGAACTTACTCTTACTAGCCCCCACAGGTTCTCCAGTATACGTTAGCGTACCGGAAGCCACTCGCGAAGCAGTATTAAGTCAGATTCAAGAACTCAACCTAGAAATCACTAATCCTCGCAAGCGGCGCACTACCAGCTATTTACCATCCGCCCAACAATTGCACCAATGGATTATTCAACCCTTAGAAGCCGAACTTGCAGCCAGAGGGATTGATACCTTAGTCTTTTCAATGGATGCAGGCTTGCGTTCTTTACCCGTTGCAGCCTTACATGATGGCGAACAGTTTTTAATTGAAAAGTATAGCCACAGTTTGGTTCCCAGTTTGAACTTAGTCGATACGCGCTATAGTTCCGTCCAAAATGCCCAAGTGTTAGCAATGGGGGCTTCAGAATTTCAAGAACAATCGCCCCTTCCGGCAGTTCCTGTGGAAGTCAAAACCATTGCTACCAATTTATGGCAAGGGCAAGCCTTTTTAAATCAACAATTTACCCTAGCCAATCTGCAACGCCAACGCCAACAACAACCTTTTGGAATTGTGCATTTGGCAACGCATGGCGAATTTCAACCCGGAGAACCGAGTAATTCCTATATTCAATTGTGGGATACGCGGCTGGGGTTGGATCAACTGCGCGAACTGGGATGGGATAATCCGCCTTTAGATTTGTTAGTGTTAAGTGCATGTCGGATGGCATTAGGCGATCGCAATGCGGAGTTAGGGTTTGCCGGGTTTGCCGTCCAAGCGGGCGTTAAAACGGCGATCGCCAGTCTCTGGTATGTTAGCGATGAGGGAACTTTGGGGCTAATGACCGAGTTTTATCAACAACTCAAAACCGCCCCGATTAAATCAGAAGCCCTCAGACGCGCCCAGTTAGCGTTATTGCGAGGCGATGTCCGTTTAGAATCTGCCCAAGTCGTAGGGTTAAGTTCGGGCGCAAATCTCCCCCTACCGCCAGAAAGCGGGACTTTAAGCGATCGCAATCTCTCCCATCCTTATTATTGGGCCGCTTTTACCATGATTGGCAGCCCTTGGTGACGCTTCAGCTTTAATTTCCCGTTCCTTGACTCGGTAAGATAGGAACAGTCTCTCACGCTCCTCCCATAGCCTATGTCTAGCTTACTGACGGATGCCAAAAATCTTTTATCGGATTTAATTAAGCGCTATGCTTCCCAAGTCGATTACTTAGCCATTCGGTTAGAAGAAGCAGAAGGAACCGATATTTTATTGCGCGGCGATAAAGTCGAAACCCTTTCAGAAGGAATTTCCATCGGCGGACAAGTCCGGGCGTGCTATAAAGGCGGTTGGGGGATGAGTAGCTTCAATCAACTGTCTACCCTAGCAGAACAGATCGAAGAAGCGATCGCCGCCGCCCGGTTAGTCGGGGACGAAGAAACCCTGCTTGCGCCCATCGAAGCGATCCAAGATATCTGTCAGCTTCCCTTAACCGGAACCGATCCGCGTCAAATTCCCCTCGCACAGAAAAAACAATTGTGCGATCGCTATGCCGAAATTCTCCGCAGCACCGATCCGCGCATTGCCACCATTTCAGTCCGCTATAACGATAGCTCCCAACGCGCCATCCTCGCCACCTCAGAAGGCACCCTAATTGAGCAATCTTGGGTCGATCTCGAAATGCGGTTTGCTGCCACCGCCCGCAACGGTTCCACCGTCCAAACCGGACGAGAAACCACCGGATCGCGCAAAGCCTACGAAGACCTCACAGGACTCGATACCCAAGTCCGCAGCGCCGCCCAACGCGCAGTTGATGCCCTGCACCTCCCCGCCGTTAAAGGCGATATTTATACCATCGTCATCGATCCCATCTTGACCGGGTTATTCGTTCACGAAGCCTTTGGCCATCTTTCCGAAGCCGATATGGTCTACGAAAATCCCGATGTCCTAGAAGTCATGACCCTTGGACGACGGTTTGGCCCGCCAGAGTTACAAATCTTTGACGGCGCTGCCCCTTCTGGCCACCGAGGCAGCTATTTTTATGATGATGAAGGCACGCCCGCCACAACCACGCAACTGATTAAAGATGGCGTCTTAGTCGGGCGCTTGCACTCGCGAGAAACCGCCGGAAAACTCGGAGAAGTACCCACCGGAAATGCTCGATGTCTGAATTATCACTATCCGCCCCTAGTTCGCATGACCAACACTTGGATCGAACGCGGACAAACCCCCGTAGAAGATTTATTCAGCGAGATTAAAGAAGGCGTCTATGCTCGCAACTGGTTAGGCGGAATGACCAACGGCGAGATGTTCACCTTTAGCGCTGGGGAAGCTTGGATGATTCGCAATGGTAAAATTGCCGAACCCGTGCGCGATGTCACCCTCTCTGGCAACGTGTTCACCACCCTGGCGGATATCGAAGGCATTGGCGATGATTTCTACTGGGATGAGTCCGGCGGTTGCGGAAAAGGCGGCCAAAGCGGTTTAGCCGTCGGTTGCGGCGGCCCCAGTTTGCGGATAAAAAATGTCGTGGTTGGGGGCGAAGCTGGGGAATAGCGCAATCCTTGGGATAAGCTGATCGAAGCTACTTTTGCTTCATAGTCAATCCCCTCATGAAACACGCGAATTTGGTTCGGATGTTTTTGTTTGCTACCGCAAGTGCATTAGCGCTGGGTGCAAATTTCGTTCCCCTCTCCACAGCCCAGGAGCAACCTCAGCCCCAACCTCAACCGACGGTGCAACCGTCTCCTACGCCCCAACCGCCCCAGAGAACGGTGTTTTTGCTGAGTAACCCCTGCGTGAGTGCGGGAACGGGTCGGACGATCCGAGAACGTCAAGACATTTCTGTCGGCCGACAGTTTTATACTTCGGTTATGAGTATGGTGTCTTGGTCTTCGGCTTATCCCGCTTCTGTGACTTGTCGGATTAATACCACCGGAGCCGCAGAAGTTCAATTACAATTTGGGGTAATCGATCGGGATGCCAACCGTCCTCGCAGTCGCGTGAGTGTCTATCTCGATGGGAATGAAATTGCCACGCGCAATGTTATTCCTGGCGAGATCGTGACGATCAATGCAGATATTACGAATGGGTCTAACCTAGCCGTGGAAACCTTATGTTTAAGCAGCCAAAACTGTGCGAGGGTGCATTTTACTACCGCACAGCTTGAGGGCGCTGTTTCTACCGCTAGACGATAGCACTTACAAGGGATAACTCGATCCCCCTAAATCCCCCTTTACAAGGGGGACTTGCATTTCAAAGATGTCCTCTGATTACCCGAAAAAAGCTCGCCGCGTAGGTTGGGTTGAGGCACGAAACCCAACATCTTGAATCCCAAAAATGCGCCCTGATTGACTAAAAAAAAGCTCGCCGCGTAGGTTGGGTTGAGGCACGAAACCCAACATCTTGAATCCCAAAGATGCGCCCTGATTGACTGAAAAAAAGCTCGCTGCGTAGGTTGGGTTGAGGCACGAAACCCAACATCTTGAATCCCAAAAATGCGCCCTGATTGACTGAAAAAAAGCTCGCCGCGTAGGTTGGGTTGAGGCACGAAACCCAACATCTTGAATCCCAAAAATGTGCCCTGATTAATTGACAAAAAGCTCGCCGCGTGGATTAAATTTCGCAAATCTCTAACCGACTAAAGCTGAATCAATTTGTTGAAATAGAGCTTCGATTGTGGTTGAATTGTCTAAAATAACTTGGGCTTGTTGGCACTTTTGTTCGATTGACATTTGAGCGTCAATTCTTGCTTTGGCTTCAGTTAAGCTTAAGGTGTTTCGCTGCATTAAACGTTCTAATTGTTGTTGAAAATTGCAATAAACAACCCAAATTTCAGTTACTAAATCAGTCATTTGAGCTTCAAATAATAAAGGAATGACTAACACTAAACCGGCATTTTTAGGAGCATTTTCAATATTTTGAATAAAGCGCGATCGCACTTCGGGGTGAATCTGTTGTTCGACCCATTGACGCTCATTAGAATCGTGAAAGATAATATTCGCTAACTTCGCTCGATTTAAGCTACCCTCTGTTTCTAAAATATCCTGACTATAGCGCTGAACCAGACGTTCTAAAACTGGAGAATCAGGCGTAACCGCTTCTCTGGCATAAATATCCGCATCAAATACAGGAAGTTGATGGATCTGGGCTAAATAATTTGCTACAGTCGTTTTCCCGGTAGCAATTCCTCCAGTTAAGCCAATAATTCGCCTAGATTGATTCACGATTTTACTCATCTAAATATAGCGAATTATGAAATCTACGACCTGCGATAAACCTTCTTGCGTTTTGAGATTGGTAAACACAAAAGGGCGATCGCCACGCATCTTTTGAGCATCGCGATCCATTACGTCTAAACTGGCTCCTACCATTGGCGCAAGGTCGATTTTATTAATAACCAGTAGATCCGATTTCGTAATTCCGGGGCCGCCTTTACGGGGAATTTTATCGCCAGCCGCCACATCAATTACATAAATGGTGATATCGACTAATTCTGGACTAAAAGTAGCCGCTAAATTATCGCCACCGCTTTCCACAAACATTAAATCTAAATTTTGGAAACGGTCTTCTAGTTGCTCAATGGCGACAAGATTAATAGAAGCATCCTCGCGGATAGCGGTATGGGGACAGCCTCCCGTTTCTACCCCTAAAATGCGATCGCGATCGAGTGCTTGCGATCGCACTAAAAACTGAGCGTCTTCCTGAGTATAGATATCATTCGTCACCACCGCAATCGAATAGCGATCGCGCATCGCCTTACACAACGCATCGACTAACGCCGTTTTTCCCGAACCCACAGGGCCTGCAATACCAACTCGAAGGGGACTCATACTCTGTTAAACTAGCTTCTAAATAACCGAGTATACTGGGTTTCGTGCGCCATACTCGCCAAGCTTAACCCCCAGCTAAAGCTACTCAACTCCTCATCGGCGAGCGTTAGAATTTCTGGAGTGACTCTCAGTAGGGTTGGATGTAAGTTTAACAGCAATTGCTGTCCCGTCGTTTGTCCGAGGGGAATGAGTTTAACACCCGCCGTCATTAAATTCGTCGCCCAACTCTGCAAATAAGCCACAATAGCAGCATCAGGGGGAATCTCCCAATAAGCTGCTGCAATTCCATAAGCAATAGAATAATTACAATCCCGCTTGCAGGCCTGGAAAATATCGGCAATTTGAGGTTGAATATCCATTAACAGACGAGAGAGCGATCGCCCCATCTGCCAACTCGCCGCACGTAACTCTGAGGTTTCCTTCGTCGCCGTACTCCAATCATTCCAGTCGTTTAAGGCTTGGCGATCGCCCTTAATTGTCGCATGAATTGCCCGTAGCGCGATCGCAGCTTCTAAACGCACCGAACCATAGGATAAACTCTGTTCCATCCACTCCTGCAACTGGCTTTCATTGCAGATAACCCCTTGTTCGACCAATATCTCTAATCCCTCAGAATAACTATACGCCCCAATCGGTAGCGCCGGACTTGCCAGTTGTAGCAGGTAGAGGAGTTTGTCTAGGTTCATAGGGGAGAAGAGGGTGGGGAGATGGGGAGGTGGGGGGATGGGGGGAAGAAGGGAATTGGGAGTTGGGAGTTGGGGGTTGGGGAAGAAGAGGATGGGGGGATGGGAACCGCG
>NZ_MJGC01000062.1 GCF_001746915.1 Desertifilum tharense IPPAS B-1220 | reverse complement strand
GAAGAGGATGGGGGGATGGAGAAGAAGGGAGTTGGGAATTGGGAGTTGGGGGTTGGGGAAGAAGGGAGTTGGGAATTGGGAGTTGGGGGTTGGGGAAGAAGAGGATGGGGGGATGGGGAGGTGGGGAGGTGGGGGGAAGAGGGGGTTGAGTGGGTTATTGAGGGGGGAGGGATGGCAAGATGGAGGGAGTGATACGGTTAACTGTATGCTAACGCTCGTTATTTGCCCTGGGATTCACGATCGGCTGCTGACTGAACAATTTGTTGAGGGGTTGCGGCTTGGGGAGATGCCTGGGCTGAAGGTGGTGACGTTTCCGGCGTCGGGAATTGGGGCGGTTTCTTCGGCGGATATTTCGCAGTTTCTATGGCGACAGGTGGGCGATCCGTGGCGATCCTCAGAGCTTTTGTTTATTAGTTTTAGCGCGGGCGTGGTTGGGGCGATCGGGGCGGCGTGGGCTTGGCAGGGGTTTGGCGGTAAGGTGAAAGCCTTTATTGCGATCGATGGTTGGGGGGTGCCTCTGGTGGGCTTTTTTCCGATCCATCGCGTTAGCCACGATTATTTTACTCACTGGAGTTCGGCGCTGTTAGGATCGGGCAGCGATAGCTTTTATGCCGATCCGGGGGTTGAGCATTTGACGTTATGGCGATCGCCCCAAACGGTGTTCGGTTGGCAACAAACGGGTGGATCGCAAAAGATCCGAACTACGGCGGCTGAGTTTATCGCAACAGCGATCGCTCGTTACCATTCGCCCTCAAGCAGTTAGAATTGCGGGGGGCAGTCTAAACGCGGTTAATCAAACGTTTTGCCCGATCTTTGAGGTTTTCTTTGGCATGTTGGGCATCAGCGTGGGCTTGTTTGGCTTGTCCTTCAGCTTTCAGCCTTTGGTTGCCTGCTAAAGCACCGACTGCCTCTTCTAGTCTGCCTTCTAGTTTCTTGAAAGCCGCACCAACTCGATGTTCAATAGCCATCTGTTCTTCTCCTTAAAAGCGTTGGGAAGTCAAAGGAATTTGTGCAAAACTCTTGATGAATTTTGTTGATTATTGATAATCTAAAGTTTATGCTAGCGGTCAGCTTTGCCTTTCTTCCTCATTCTTAGGAAGCAAACTCAATCCTTCAGAAGGCATCTGTCTTAAGACTGACTCCCTTGATTTTCAACTGAGATTGCAGCGATTTATGTCCAATTCAGATAGCCTTAAGCGACTTCTCCACAGCCTAGACAATCGCAGTTACAAGGCTTATAAAGATATTCAAGGGCGCTATACATTTCCGGACTTTACCCTAAGAGTCGATTACGTCCAAGGCGATCCGTTTGCATCTCCAAGTCAGTTGCGGGTTCAAATTCCCCATACTGTCGCTCAGTTTCCTGAAGAACTCTATCAAACGCCGATTCGTACTTTAGCGCTGCGAGATTACCTGACGCGACAATTTTATCAGGTGGCGCAGAAGGTTAGCGACCGCCGAGGCACGGGAAAAAGCGGTTTAATTCAAATTGCCAAACCCTCCCAAGAGGTTGTCAGCCGAACGGCGGCGTTATGGTTTGAGGATTATCTCGAAATTCGGTTTACAGTCGGTTTACCCGCCAGGGGCAGAACGATCCTCGGCTACCAAGCAGCGGAGATGCTGTGCGTGGATGTTCCCGATATTGTCCATCGGGCGTTGCTGTACGCGAGTCTGAACCCCCAAGAGGTACAGCGCCATGTGGGAACGGTGGAGGATGCGGAGTCTTTGCGATCGCAGTTAGCTGAAAAGGGTTTAATTGCCTTTATCGCCGATGGTGCTATTCTCCCGCGTCGCAGCGGTATCAACCCCCAACCTTTAACCGATAAACCCATTCCGTTTCAATCTCCCGATAGCCTGCGGGTGACGTTGAATTGCCCTAACCGGGGTGAAATGACAGGTATGGGCATTCCTCAAGGCATTACCCTAATTGTGGGGGGCGGCTATCACGGGAAGTCTACGCTGCTGCAAGCTATTGAGTTGGGCGTTTACAATCATATCCCCGGCGATGGGCGAGAATTTGTGGTCACCGAACCCGCAGCCGTGAAAATTCGGGCGGAAGATGGGCGCAACGTTGCAGGGGTGGATATTTCCCCGTTTATCAATCATCTGCCCCAAGGACGCAGTACAACGAATTTCTCAACCGAAAATGCCAGCGGTAGTACCTCGCAAGCCGCCAATATTATTGAAGCGTTGGAAGCCGGGGCGAAGGTGCTACTGGTGGATGAGGATACTTCGGCAACGAATTTCATGATCCGCGATCGCCGGATGCAAGCTTTAATTGCCAAATCTGCCGAACCGATTACGCCATTAGTTGACAAAATCAAACAATTGTGCAGCGATTACGGCGTTTCAACAGTGCTGGTGATGGGAGGTAGCGGCGACTATTTCGATGTTGCGGATACCATCATTGCGATGACAGAGTATCAGCCTGCTGATGTTACCGCAAAGGCTAGAGCGATCGCCGAAAGCTACCAAACCGCACGACTTGCAGAAGGGGGAGAGCATTTTGGGACGATTACCCCTAGAACTCCCTTGGCGAACAGTTTAGACCCATCGCGCGGCAACCGAGCCGTGAAGCTAAAAGTTCGCGATGTTGATGAGATGGGGTTTGGAACCGAAAATATCGACCTATCCGCCGTTAGCCAAATTATAGAACCGGGGCAACTCAGAGCGATCGCTCAAGCAATGGTTTATGCCAAGGAGCGCTATATTAATGGCGATCGCACCTTAGCCGAGATCCTAGCCGCCCTAAGCGCCGATATCGCCCAACAGGGTTTAGATGTCCTCACCCCCTATCCCCAAAGCGACTTAACCGAATTCCGTCCCCTAGAATTCGCCGCCGCCATCAACCGTTTAAGATCGCTACAAGTCGAATGAAAAGCAGATCGCGATCGCAATGATGGTGTATGCCTAGAGTTCATTGCTGAATTGCCTCGCGCTGAGAATAAATTTCTTCCAGAAGCAGGTCGCGCAGTTCGTTAGTAATATCCTTGGGAGGATTGCCAGCTAGGGCCCGTCCAATCAGACGTTCTGCATCACGAAGTTCACCACACTCAATGGCCAGAACTGCTGCACTGCGATGCAAAACAGCGCGAGTCGGTTCTAGGTCAAATTGATTGGCCACAAGATCCGCCGCCGCCCGTTCTTTAGAGAAAGCAGCCCTAGAAAGCGCGATAACCGCCTCAGCATCGCCCTGTTGACGAGCCAGAATCGCCTGGTCTACCAGTTCCATCGCTTCTCGGTGAAGGGTTTCTACATCCTGCATTTTTCTACAAATAGAAAATAAGCTGATTGACTGACAAATATGATTAAGGTGTTGTCCGAACCACCCTCACCCTAGCCCTCTCCCCTAGGAGAGGGAACAAGAGCAGCATTTATTGGCTTCCTTCTCCCATCGGGAGAAGGGTTGGGGATGAGGGCAAAAGAGTTTTGTCAGTCAACCAGGAAAATACGTTAACTCACGCATTCTACAACTTTGCCTTGAATTTCTTGACCCCACCAGGGCGTATTTGCAGCTAAAGATTTCAAGCTGCTTCCATCGACAACCCAGGTTTCTTCTGGGTTAAATAGCGTTAACTCAGCCGGGGAATTTTCGGCTAGCTGGGCGGGTTCTTGTTGCAAGCATAACGCCGGATTGGTACTTAAACTCCGCCATAACTCCAACGCTGATAACTCACCTGTACTCACTAACCCTTGCCAGAGTAGCGGTAAAGCCAACTCTAGACCAATGGCACCGGGGGGAGATTCGGCAAAAGCCACCGTCTTCTCTTCGTAAGTATAGGGCGCGTGGTCGATCGCGATCGCATCAATCACCCCAGACTTCACCGCCGCTACCAACGCCTGCCGATCTTCAGGATTTCCCAAAGGCGGCTCTAAACGTAAATTAGGATTATAAGGGGGAAAACCCGTACCCCAACGCCACTCGCCCCCAATGGCTTGCGTATCTAACAGTAAATGCATCCAAGGGGTACTCGCCGTTATCGGTAAACCGCGAGACTTGGCATCTGCAATTAACGCTACTCCCCGCGCGGTAGATACCCGCATGAGATGCACGGGAGTCCCCACAAACTCCACCAACTCTAACAAACCCGCTAAAGCCGCCGTTTCCGCCGCCACCGGCACCCCAGGAACCCCAAAGCGAATCGAGTTTATCCCCTCCCGCATGACGCCATTACCCACCAACTCGCGAGAAACAGGCCACAGCGCCACAGGCTGATTTAAGGGTTGAGCATACTCTAACAAGCGCCGCAGCAATAGCAACGACGGTAGCGGCTGACCCTCTGCAAAACCGACAATTCCCCCCATCGCCAGTTCTGCCAACTCCGTCATCCGTTCGCCCTTAACCCCCTCCGTCAAGGCCCCCCAAAACTGCAACTTCACCCCCGTCTCTCTAGACTTCTGGTGCAATAAACTCAGGGTGGCTAAATTATCCGCAGGCGGTTCGGTACTCGGCAAAATGGACAGGCGAGTAAACCCCCCCGCCTTAGCCGCTTCGCTGAGGGAAGTCAGGGTTTCCCGTTCTTCAAATCCAGGTTCCCCGGAATGGCTGTAAAGGTCAACCAGTCCAGGCCCCATCACCCACCCCCGACAGTCGCGCCGCGTAGTCTCTTCGGGAATCTCAGTAACTTCTACCCCAATCTTGACAATACACCCTTTTCTAACCCAAACATCAGCAATTTGGTCTGTCTGGGAAAGGGGTTCTAGGATGCGAATTTGCTGGAAAAGGTCGTTCATCTAACTAAGTGCTGAGTGCTGAGTGCTGAGTGCTGAGTGGGAATACAGTGCTGTAGCTTTAGCTTTCGCGTAGCGGCGTGCTGGGTAGGAAGGGAGTGCTGAGTGAATACTACTGACTATCCCCTGTCAAAGGCTGAAATTGCTAAACAATTGATGGTCAACTAGCCACTCAGCACTCAGCACTTTACACTCAGCACTCAAAGCGCGCCTGCTGCGGTTTTGTCGAGAATATCTCCGCCGGAGAGGTGGGTGGTGATATTGTGCGCTTCTAGGACGGGTTTTCCGGCGGCCCCTTTAGGATAGTCGATAACGGTGACGGAGCCGTTGCCTTGTTTGAACTTCCAGAAATGTTGGGGTTCGAGGTTAAACAGGTGACAGAGGATGGCTTTGTTAATGGCATCGTGAGCCACCACTAAGCCAACGCTACCCGGTGCGGCAGATTGAACAATTTTATCCCAAGCGGCGATCGCTCTTTCCCAAACTTGCTGTAAATTTTCCCCTTCTGGCATTTGAACCGTTTCTGGGGCGATTTGCCATTGATGCAATAATCCGGGATAGGCGGCTTCAATTTCGGCTTCGAGTTTCCCTTCCCATAAGCCGTGGCTAATCTCGCGCAAGCCGTCTTCGAGTTGCAACTCTAACTCAGGATGATGTTGCAGAATAATCTCGGCGGTTTCTTTGGGGCGCAACATGGAACTGCTAATCGCAAAGTCAATCTTAACGCCTTTAAGAAACTCTGCGGCTTTTTGAGCTTGCTGGCGTCCTGTCTCGTTGAGGGGAACGTCGCACCAGCCTTGAAAGCGCTTATCTCGGTTCCAGTCGGTTTCCCCGTGGCGGACTAACAGCAACCGACAGCCGCGATGTTCTTCTCTCGGTAGAGGGAAGGGTTCGCCCATGTGCGAGGTTAGATTCATGGATTCTAATTGAACGGGGTCTGCTAATCCACCCGCAAAGTTGAGAATGCTAATCCCGCAATTCGATTGCTGAATGCCATGATAATCTTCGGGGGAAATGCCAATAGCCGTAGCCAGCAAGCAGCGATTAATGCCATTATGGGCAACCACGAGGATGGTTTCCCCGTCGTGTTGGGGAAGAATCTCTTGCCAGAAGGACTTGGCTTGCTCAAATAAGGATAAAACGGGAAAATGTTCCTGGTTGCCTTCAGGTTTGGCAAGGTTCATGCAAAACTCATGCGGCCGATCCTTCCAACAGCGATAGTCATCGGGAAATTTGGCTTTAACGTCAGTTTTCGCGAATTCTTCCCATAAAGGGAGGTCAATTTCCTTGAGGTTATCGGGCGTTTTGAGAGGCGGAGGATTGTCCAGACAGGCGATAATGGTTTCAGCCGTCGCCTTAGCCCGTTGCAGGGGGCTAGCATAAATCGCGCTGAGGTTGAAATTTCGCAGGAGTTGACCGACAATTTTGGCATCTTGACGGCCTTTTTCGGTTAAAACGGATTTGTCACACCGACCTTGGATTCTGCGCTCTAAGTTATAACTACTTTGGCCGTGACGCACGAGAATAACGCGGGTAGTCAACGGTTCTATCCTCCGAAAATTTAGGAAATAGGGGGAGCAAGGTGAATCGGCGCAGATGGGGAAAATCAATGACAAATCGTGAATTTAACTTGACAAGCGTCTTGATTTTCTCAACTTTTGCCACAGTCCAGCAAAGATTTTACCGTGCCGTTGCCTCGTTTTGATGCTTTTCTTAATGGAACTCAAGCGGCCCCGAACATTAGACAATTGAGAATAGGACAACAAGGACAAGGATAAAAGACGAATGACGATTAAGCGGTTGATTTTGATCGTACTGACCGCAGTAGCGATCGCGCTACTCAGTCTTTCTTTGTACCATAGCTGGAGCCAACCGCAATTTCAAAGCCGCTTAGAGCTTTATCAAACCAATTTGGTACTGCAAGCCTCCGAGTGGCGAGGCGACAATCTCGAAGGGGTGGATATTGGCACCGCCCGCCAGACGTTGTTGGGTGAAAAGCCGATAGAGAATGCTCTCAAGCAATATCAAGAGGCGCGTCAGTCTGCCCAAGCCAATCTAGAGAAAGCACAACTCCAATTGCAATCTCTAGCGCTGGATGTGCCGACTATAGAGGATGCTCTCTCTTCGCCAGAACAGTTGCAACTGCAACAGTCCGTGCAACAGCTTGAAAATTCGATTGCAGAATTTGACCTGAGAATTGGCATTCTGCAAACCCAAACGAATCAAACCTCAGCCGCCCTCGAAATTTGGCAACAATTGGCGCAACGGTTGGAAACGCCCAACAGCAGGGCGATTCCAGAAACGGCGGTGGTTTTATCGGGTTTGTGGAATGAACCCCCGCGCCTGTTACCCAATGCGGAAGAACAACTGCAACGGCATTTAGACGGCTGGTTTCGGGCAACTACCCTATCGCGTCTCTACCAACTGCAACAGCGAACGGAGGCGCTAGAACAGTTACAAGCCAACCAACAAGTGCTGGCTGAAAATGCCTTTTATCGCCTAATCTTAGCCAATGGCGTCCAATCTGTGGGCGGTTTGCTGGGAGTCGGACTGCTATTATTTATTGCAGTTCAACGCCTGCTCAAAGGCAAGCAGTCCTTGTGGGCGAAAAATCAAGACCATCAATGGCTAGTCCCCTGGGATTGGGAAATTATTCTCCAGGTGTTGGTGGGGGGCTTTTTCTTCGTCGGGCAGATTTTAATCGGGCGATTGATACTCCCGATTGCGTTTGCCCTTTTCCAAATTAACCCCGCCGCCGCTGGTGCCCGCGCTCAAGCGTTTTATATTCTGGTGAGCTACCTGCTGTTAACGTTGGGGGGACTGTGGGTGTTGTATATTTCGGTTTCTCCTTTCTGGCAAGGGGAGGAACAAGCTAAGTCAGAAGACTGGTTTAAGGTGAAATGGCGAGAAAATTGGATTGGCTGGGGATTGGGTGGTTTTTTTGCAGCCTTACCGTTGGTGGTGATTGTTTCGCTGATTAATCAGCGGTTGTGGCAAGGTCAAGGCGGTAGCAATCCGATTTTACCGATTGCTTTAGAAGGTCAAGACCCGCTGGCGTTGGCGTTCTTCTTTACGACGGCTTCCCTGGCGGCCCCCATTTTTGAGGAAATCATCTTTCGCGGCTTCCTGTTGCCCTCTTTAACGCGGTATCTGCCGATGGCGGGGGCGATTTTGGTGAGTGCGTTGGTGTTTGCGATCGCCCACCAGAGCCTTTCGGAAATTTTACCCCTAACGATGCTCGGAATGGTCTTGGGGTTTGTCTATTCGCGATCGCGCAATCTGCTAGCTCCCATTCTCCTCCATAGCTTGTGGAATGGTTCCACGCTGTTTAGCCTGTTTTTACTGGGGGGTGGCGGTTAGTGCGGGGAACTTATCGCTCAACAAAACGTTGAGTCCTTCAGCGAGGCCTTCAATTCACATAACCATTATTTATGTTTACCATTAGCGATCGCGAGGTTTTCCGTAGGGTTAGCGTCTATTCTTTTGTAGGCAGATCAGATATTCTCCCACTTAGGTGACATTTCCACTTTGGGAATAGCCTATAACATGAGATAAACCATAGGATTTGTTACGTTAAACTTGATGCATTTGAGCTTATACCCTGAATCCGGGGGTAGGCTTGATGCCAGGATCGAGAGAGTTTGTGTATTTTAGGAGACAGTTTACCTATGCAGCAGCTTGCAGTCAGCGCTGAATTCGACTTTCAAGGCGAAACTTACAAAGATGCTTACAGCCGCATCAACGCAATTGTAATTGAAGGTGAACAGGAGGCTCATGACAATTACGTTAAACTGGCTGAACTGCTGCCAGAGCATAAGGACGAGTTAATTACGCTCTCGAAGATGGAAAGCCGCCACATGAAAGGCTTTCAAGCTTGTGGCAAAAATTTAAAAGTAACGCCGGATATGGATTTTGCCCGCGAATTCTTTTCGGGCTTGCACGCTAACTTCCAAACCGCCGCCGCAACAGGCAATGTGGTGACTTGCCTGCTGATTCAAGCTCTGATTGTCGAATGTTTCGCGATCGCAGCTTACAATATCTACATCCCCGTTGCCGATCCATTTGCTCGGAAAATCACCGAAGGGGTGGTTAAAGACGAATATCAACACCTCAACTTTGGCGAAGTCTGGTTGAAAGCTCACTTTGAAGACTCGAAAGCCGAACTCGAAGAAGCAAACCGTCAAAATCTCCCGCTTGTCTGGAAGATGCTCAACCAAGTCGAAGCCGATGCAGCCGTGTTGGGGATGGACAAGGATGCCCTCGTAGAAGACTTTATGATTGCCTACGGGGAAGCTTTGAGCAACATCGGGTTGTCCACTCGCGACATCATGCGGATGTCGGCCTATGGTTTGAAAGGGGCTTAAACGCGGCCGTTCCTGACCTCAGCGACAACGACTTGATCCCATTACAGCCAGATGCCGATTGGACTTGATGGTTCCGATCGGTGTCTTTGTGTAATATTTGTTCAAGACTCCGGTTTTGTTTTATTCACGTTATCTCGGTCTAGAGTAGACCCAAGTACAGCACAATTCATGTTTGGTCTTATCGGTCATCTCACTAGCTTAGAACACGCTCAGGCAGTTGCCAGGGACTTAGGTTATCCAGAATACGCAGACCAGGGGTTAGACTTCTGGTGTGCTGCCCCCCCGCAAATTGTCGATACGATTACGGTTACGAGTGTTACCGGCCAGCAGATTAAAGGACAGTATGTAGAATCTTGCTTTCTCCCGGAAATGCTGGCACAGCGACGCATTAAAGCCGCCATTCGCAAAATTCTAAATGCAATGGCTCATGCCCAGAAAAATGGCATCAATATTACGGCGCTGGGTGGTTTTTCTTCGATTATTTTTGAAGAGTTTAATCTGAATCAAAATCGGCAAGTTCGCAATATTAAGTTAGAGTTTGAGCGATTTACCACCGGAAACACCCATACGGCTTACATTTTGTGCCGCCAAGTCGAACAAGCTTCCCAGAAATTGGGGATTGAGCTTTCTAAGGCAACCGTGGCGGTTTGTGGCGCGACTGGCGATATTGGTAGCGCTGTTTGTCGCTGGTTAGATGCGAAAACAGATGTACCCGAATTACTGTTAGTCGCCCGCAACCAAGAACGCTTGCAACTCCTCCAAGAAGAACTCGGACGCGGTAAAATTCTCAGTTTGGAGGAAGCCCTACCCCAAGCTGATATTGTGGTTTGGGTGGCCAGTATGCCGAAGGGAGTGGAAATTGACCCCAGTACCTTAAAACAGCCGTGCTTGCTGATTGATGGGGGCTATCCGAAGAATTTAGGCACCCAGATCCAACATCCTGGAGTGTATGTCCTCAATGGGGGAATTGTCGAGCATTCCCTCGATATTGACTGGAAAATTATGTCTATTGTCAATATGGATGTTCCGGCCCGTCAGTTGTTTGCTTGTTTCGCCGAGTCGATGCTGCTGGAGTTTGAAAAGTGGTACACCAATTTCTCTTGGGGTCGCAATCAAATTACGGTGGAAAAGATGGAGTTAATTGGTCAGGTTTCGCTCAAGCATGGGTTTAGACCACTGTTGGAATTTTAACTGAGGCGGGGGTGCGATCGCGCTTTGGGAACTGTTGAGCGTTTTTTTGCTCTGTTGGTGTAGCGTAGAGCAAAGACCTTTTGAGGCAACGGAGACAGCGATGCAACGGATACAGCCTATTCTTACAGCTTTAACTCTGTTGATTTTACCCAATTTCACCCCAGGTGCGATCGCCCAAACCCCATTACCCGCCGGGGTGACTCAAGCCCAAATCTTAAACGCTTGTGCCAATAACCGGGTTGTCCAAGATTTACCCAACCCGTACACCGATGTAACGCCCCAAGATTGGGCTTACGAAGCCGTGCTAAAGATGTATTACTGCGGCGCTTACCGGGGTGCAATTCCCCCTCAGCAATATCAAGAGTTTTTAGAAAGACAACGGACTCAAGGTTCAGAACCTTCGCGTCCAGTCTCTACCGTTCTGCCGCTCAATTAATCGTTAATCCTAGCGATTTTCAGCCATACAAATAAGATTGCTCGCAGACTTCCACCGGGCCAAGTTGAATCTTGCGGCTACCTTTGGGGATTTCAATCCAGCCGAGATCCTGCAAGCGGTTGACTAAATTAGAGATACTCACGCCTAATTGTTCCCGAATGGCATATAAAACTGCCCATCGGGTTAAATCGCGTCCTCGGCATTTTTCGGCAAGAATATGGCGAGGCATCAGTAAGCAACTTGCAAAATACTGTGCCTGCCATTCAATCGACTCGATTTGAGCCAGTCCGCTGTTGGGACGGCAGACAAACTCTAATTCGGAAGCAATGGCTTCAGGTGAGTCTAATTGAGCCTGTATCGCTTCGTTTTCGATTTTGGCGTAATCAATGTGCAACATCCAGTGACCAATTTCATGAGCAATGGTAGACTCTTGAAAACCCTGCGGTAGGTTGAGGATGTCTTCATTGATTTCAATTTGGCGATCGCGCGGTAAAATTCGGGCCGCAATGGGGCCCGTCTCATCCGGGGGAATGCGATCCCAAACGACGCCGAGATCCAAAAAGTCCGCCACTCGATCCGACTGAAAGGGCCAGGTCGGTTCCCAGTTGGGCGTCAATTGCATCCGCATTAAGAGATCGTTGGCACGCCGTTCGATCTCTGTCTTGGGATAGAAGCGATAGGGCTTAATCAAACTCAAGTTGATTCTTCCTCGTTGGCAGCTTCAAACACCTTTTGGGCGAATTCTGGATTTTCGCGCAGTCGCCGCAGTAGCATGGGCATAGACTGAGCATTGAGCTTCAGCACTTCTTCATACTTTTGCGGAATGCGACCGGCTAAACAGATGAGTTGTTCTTCATCCAGATCCAGGTTTCGCGCTAACGACCGGATTACGTCCTCTTTGGGAGGATAATCTGCACGGTCATTTTCTAGTTTAGACAAATAGGTGAAATCTAGCTTGAGGATTGCCGCTAGACTGCGCTGAGAATGGCCCTTTTCTTTGCGAGCCTGTCGAATCAGTTTACCAAAGGATTCAATCACGTTAAACCTCTCGATACGTTTGGAAGACCTGTGGCTTTAGCCCAGGGAGGAAAAACGAACAGCAGCTTTAGCTGCTCGTTGTTCGCACCTGATAAAATTGCCGCATGGAACAAGTGCTGACACTCTCATGCAAACTTCAACCTACGCCGGAACAAGCCCTGAAGATTCAGGCTTTGCTGAAGGCGTTTGCGGACGCCTGCAACTGGGTTAACCAGTCCGTCAAGCCCTCTGTGACCAGTAAGATCGCAATCCAAAGCCAAGTCTATCAGGACATTCGAGCGCGGTTCGGGTTGAGTGCAAATCAGGCGGTCAGGGTTTGTGCCAGAGTTGGAACTAACCGGAAAACCGCCAAGCTCAAGCAGAAGCCCGTTAAGGCGTTTCGACCAACGTCGGCTGATTACGATGCTCGGATTTTTGCCTTCAGAGAACAAGACTTGACGGTTAGCCTGACGCTTTTGGAGGGCAGGGAACACATCAAGCTTGATATTGGTAATTACCAGCGGGGCAGATTGAAAGGGCGTAAACCCACATCTGCCCAGTTGTGCAAGCATCGAGACGGTTCCTATCATATCCATATTCAACTGACAGACGAAGCGCCTGAACCAATCAAAGCCGATCGAGTCATCGGGGTGGATTTTGGCAGGCGTGAAATTGCCAAAACCAGTACGGGCATGGGCTGGGACGGCAAGCAATTGAACCAAGTTCGAGAGAGATTTTCCAGGGTGAGAGCGTCTCTCCAGAAGAAAGCCTCTCGTAAACGAGACGCTACGCGAACGAAAGGCACAAGGTCTAGTCGGCGTCGATGCCGTCAAGTCCTGCAACGGCTGTCGGGCAGAGAAAGACGCTTCCAACAATGGCTGAACCATACCATCAGCGCTGCTATCATTCGGGAGGCCAAACACCTCAACGCTATTGTGGCGATTGAGGATTTGACAGGCATCCGCGATCGCACCAATCAACAACCCAGAAACAAGACCGAACGAAGACGCTCTAACAGTTGGGCATTTTATCAACTGCGTCAATTTCTGAGTTACAAAGGCATTAAAGAAGGTGTTGAAATCGTTGTGGTGCCACCAGCCTACACCAGTCAAACCTGCAACCGCTGCAACCGTATCGGGCGGAGGTCTGAGAAGGTTTTCAGGTGTGGGCATTGTGGATGGCATGGTGACGCTGATTTCAATGGTGCGTTGAATATTGCTGCTTTGGGGCTGTCCGTAACGCAGCCTAGAGGTTCGGGATTGTTCTGTTGTTTGGAACAGGCTGTCTCAGGGCTACCGAAAGCCCCGTTGCTCTAGCGCGGGGAAGTTTACATCATTGTTCTCCACTACAAATCCATCATAGATGAGGTTTGAATAAAAAATCAATAATTTGTGTGGCTCCCTCACTCATTTTGCGCTAACATAGACTTGTTGATTAAAAAATCATATTCAAAAGACTTGCACGGCTAACCTGTGTGAGTTGGGTGGAATAACTGAACTCATTGAGGAGAAGCACTCATGGCTCAAACCTGGACAGATACAACCTATAAACTTGATGGTAGCGAAATGACGATTGTAACCACTCATGACCGATTTAACCAGGTTTCGCTGTATATTCCAGGTTATTCTCTCGATGGTCGTGGCTTTTCTGTCTACTTCGGGATCGATCATATTGAACTGTTGGAAGACTTGGTGGATAAATTGAAGGGAATGGCCACAGAGGTTCATCTCCAAAATAGCCCACCGCTGTTGCCGAGGGCGGCTAAAGTGCCTGAATTGGTGAATTAGCGCGGTGCAAGCACTGCTGGATAAACCGCTGGGGAATTTCTAAACACTCTCCCCAGTGGAGATGCAGATAAGAGGCGTGAACCTGGGGAAGTTGCCAACCTTCAGCGAAACTCTCGGTTTGAGGGGGATATAAGGGGTGACTGGTGAATAGGGGTTGACTGGGAGAAGGGGTTAATTCAGAGCGATGAAATTCATGGCCCCTCACTGTCATTCCTGGCGTGACGGCGGGACTGGAACTCAGGGCGATCGCCTTCCGGTATCCTAGGGTTAAGCGCTTGCCCATCTGAGCCGTTGTGGGTAAAATGCCCAACATGGGGTAAGATTGCCCGGTAAAATCGGCGATCGCCTCGCACAGATACATTAATCCGCCACACTCAGCATAAGTTGGCGTTCCTGTCAAGATAGATTGACGAAGGGCTTGTTTTACCCCTTGGTTGGCTGCGAGTTCGCTAGCAAAGACTTCTGGGAACCCACCCCCAAAATAGAATCCTTGAATCTTATCGGGAATTTGGGTATCGCTGAGGGGACTCCAAAAGACTAATTCTGCGCCGAGTTGTTGCAGAAGGTCAAGGTTATCGCGATAGTAGAAATTAAAAGCTTTATCGTAGGCGATCGCAATCCGTACCCGAACGGCAGCTTCTGGGGGAAGGTGAGGGGAAGCGGTGGGTTTAGCGGCGAGAAGCGGTAATAACCCATCCCAATTAAACCCCGTTTCCCCTAAAATCGCCAGTTGCTCAACAACGCTATCAAGTTGGGGTAACTCGCCTGTGGGAACTAAACCCAGATGGCGATCGGGGATGGTAATGTTATCCTGGCGGCGGAAAATGCCGAGAATGGGAAGATTAACGGCGGCTAAGGCATCTTGGAGTAAAGCCAGATGGCGATCGCTCCCGACGCGATTTAAGATCGCCCCTGCGAATTTCAGGTTAGGATCGTAATACCGGAAGCCTTGGGCGATCGCTGCAACTGAACCCGATAGGCGACTGCAATCAATCACCAGCACTACTGGAATCTCTAATAATCGCCCAATATGCGCCGTACTGCCAAACGGTACCGGAAACGCATTCTCAACACTGCGGGGAAGTCCATCAAATAACCCCATCACCCCTTCAATCACCGCACAGTCTACCCCCCACAGGTGACGGCTAAAGCAGGTTTGAACGTAACTTGCGGAAGTCAAAACCGGATCGAGGTTGCGACAGGGCCGTCCCGTGACATACTCATGGAACATCGGATCGATATAATCGGGCCCCACTTTAAACGACTGTACTGCTAATCCTCGGCGCTTGAGTGCAGCCAGCAAGGCCAGGGTTATCGTGGTTTTCCCCGCATCGCTACGTTCTCCTGCAATAATTAAAGCCATGCAAACAACCCGACTTTCTAATAGAAATTCCGATAACGTCGCCACCCCACCCCCATTACCCCAACAGCGAGTAGGGTTAACCCAGCACTCGGTTCCGGAATAGGCGGTTTCTGGCTAATAACGCTAACGTTACTATCTAGAGCATCGCCTGTATGGTAAACATAATCTAAGGCATCGCGATCGTTAAGCAGGTGAGCGCGTAAAAACAGTCCGCTCCACCGCGCAATCGTCTCTGTAGCAACGGCTTGCTCTAAAGTGGGTCGATTTGGTTCTCGTTCTAAATTATCCTCATTGGTAATACTATAATGATTCGCCCCTTCAACCTGAATGAAAACCTTGGGAGGATTTTGCACTTGGTTGTAGGTTTGCTGAGTATTATTAGGAGAACCTACGCCATCTAAACTTCCCGCAATTAAACCAATCGGCGTATCTCCATTCTGGATGGGAAAAAAAGTTTGGGTTTGCGAATCTCCAAAGGCTCCAGCATAGGTGATACTGGCTTTGAGTTCGGGTGGCTTAACATAGCCAGCGGTACAAATTGCTGGCAAGCACAACTCCTCTTGAGTGGCGCTAATGGCGACTAATGCGCCTAAAGAATGTCCGAGCAATCCTAAGCTTTGGGTATCCACCAAGCCCTTGATCGGTGAATTAATCTTGGCATTTTCTGCCACCATATCACTTAGCACCTCATGAACTTGTTGCTGTTCGGCAATTAACCCAGTCGCTTCTTCCCCGGCGGGATTGAGTGTCGTTCTCAAACGATTGGGAACGACCACAACAAATCCATAGCTTGCCACTTGAGAGGCATAATTAGCATAATCGGCTTTATCAACAAATGCCCCTTGCAGCATTAAGACAATCGGAAATTGAGCGTTGGCTGAAGGAGAAACAATAGGAAAGTAAATATCTGCCGAGTCTTCACTGACGCTTAGGGTTGTGGTGTAACGATTAACCTCAAACAACGAATTGGAATTAAAGCGAGCAGTACAAGCAGTTAGATTCGTTCCCAAAGCCAGTAGAGTTGCTCCCAGCGTCATTGCTAAGGATTGCTTTCGGGTTCCTAATTTCATATTTTGATTAGAATAGGTCGATACGTATAGCCTATCCTCAACTCCCCATTGTCCGACTTAGGAACGCAGAAGTTGGACTAAATGCGCTAATTCTGGCAGGATGAGGCGTTCTGTGGCTAACTTGACGGCTCCTGTAGAACCGGGAATTGAGAAAATTAACTTGGAACGATATACGCCTGCAACGGCGCGGGATGCGATCGCTCTGGTGCCAATTTCAGCAAAACTCAAAGAACGGAACAGTTCTCCAAAACCCGGTAATTGCTTTTCGAGCAACCCTTCTAGAGCATCATAGGTGGTATCTCGCGGCGCGATACCTGTTCCCCCATTAAAAATAACCGCATCCAGATCGGCGTGACTGCATAGATCCTGAAGTTGAGCTTGGATCTGTGCAGGCTCGTCTTTAATGACAGCATAGGCGATGACAGCATGACCGCTGGTTTGCAGTAAGCTTTGGATAAGCTGACCGCTTTTATCCGTTGAAGGCGATCGCGTATCGCTGACAGTAATGACCGCAACGTTAATGGCTACAGCAGTTCGATCTGGATGAGGTTGCTCGATCATGGTTCAGTTTAAGATTTGGTAAACTCTAAACCGTGGTCTTTCGCATAACGCTCCATAAAACGCATAAAGCGTTCCCACTCGCTTTGGGTATTCATCAGCAAGAAAGCCTCAATCGCTGCGGGTTGACCATTGATGAATTTGGCTTTAACTTCGCTAGTGGAAATTTCCCCTTCTTCATCAATCAGGTACATCCCCGTAATATCGTTATTCGATTCTCGCTGAAAAATCGTGGGATTATCAAAAATAAAGGTTGCCGTGCTTTGGGTGCCAGATTTTGAGCGAGTTAAGCGCACATCAGGCACATCTTCTTCTGCAATTCCTCTGGAAAATTGAATTTCTGCCATTGTTTGCAATCACCTAAAGTTTATTTACACGTTGTTAACCATTTTTTATCTTATGGGAATTTGGCCAGAGAACCGAGAGGAAGAGGGGGAATTGGGAGTTGGGGGAAGAAGAGGATGGGGAGGTGGGGGGGATGGGAGGATGGGGGGAAGAAGGGAGTTGGGAGTTAGGAGTTAGGAGTTGGGGAAAGAACAGAGTTAGGGGTTGGAAAAGAAGAGATAGGAAAACTTGCTAACTAACTATTAACTCAGCACTCAGCACTCAGCACTCAATTCCCCCCACCTCCCCATCTCCCCATCCCCCCATCCTCTTCCCCACTCAGCACTCAGCACTTTACACTCAGCACTCTTTTCCCCACCCTCTGGTTAAGAATTAACAATATAGGGTGAGTTGATTTGGGGTAAGCGCTTGGCATCGACTAGCACTTGATAGAGCATTGCTGTCGCATCGGCGCGGGTGGCTTGTCCGTTGGGGTTGAGTTGGCGAATTTGGGGATAACTCACGACTAATTTTCTGGCAGTCGCCGCAGCAACGGCTTCTCTAGCGTAGAGGGGAATGGTATTGCGATCGTCAAAAATATTCAAGGCTTGAAGATTTGCAGGGGGTAAGGCGAGTCCGTTGGCTAAAGAGAGGAGAATTTGGACGCGCAGTAAAATTTCGTTGGGTTGAAAGCTGCCATCGGGATAGCCGGAAAGAAAGCCGCTGCGGTAGGCGAGTTGAATGGCATTGGCTGCCCAAAAGTTGACGGGAACATCGCGGAAGAGGGTGGCTGGCTTTTGGGGTTGGGGATTCAAGACTTGAACTAATAGGGCTGCATACTCGGCTCGGCTAATGGCTACATTGGGTCTATACGTCCCGTCAGCAAAGCCATTGACTAAATTTTGATTCGCCAGACCTCCAATAAATCCCTGCGCCCAATGACCGCTAATATCGCTGAATGCGAGGGGAGGGGTGGTGCTATTCACCTCGACGATATAGGGGGAGGAAAGGGCGGGGGCTTGATTGGTAGCAACGAGGGCTTGATAGATTAAGGCTGCGACTTCACCGCGCGTAATGTCTGTGAGGGGACGCAGTTGTTGAACGTTGGGATAGTTGACGACGATGCGCCGTTGGGTGGCGGTGGCGATCGCGATCGTGGCAAAACTGGGAATGGAGGCGCGATCGCTATAAATGCCTAAAACGCTGAGATTCCCTCCAGTTAAGGCTAACCCGCTAATCAGGGCAACAATTGCTTGGGTGCGCGTTAGGTTTTGGTTGGGGCGAAAGGAACCATCGGGGAACCCTGCAATAAAGCCGCGTCGCGTTGCTTGGGCGATCGCATTAGCCGCCCAAAAATTAGCCGGAACATCAGAAAATTGAATCGCGCTTTGTCGATCCGGGACTTGAAACGCCCTTGCTAAAATTGCCGCAAACTCCGCCCGCGTTAGCGCATTATTCGGCCGAAAGCTGCTATCGGGAAAACCGCTGATAAAGCCGCGACTATACAAGCCTTGAATAAACGCACTTGCCCAATGTCCCGTAATATCGGTTAAGCCTGTGGGGATCGGCGTGGGTGTGGGTGTAGGTGTGGGGGTTGGCGTGGGTGTAGGGCTTGGGGTAATTGTGGGAGAAGTGTTGACTAAATCTGCGGCGATATAGTCAATCAATCCCTGAACTCTAACCGGGTTGAGGAAATTGCCCACAGAGGCGATCGCAATGCCCGTCGTATTTTGCAGATCGTAGCGTCCATTATCCCGCAGAATATTTTCACCCGGATCTTGAGGATTGCCCAAATTGGCGATCGCACTATTATTAACCGCAACCCCCACTTCCGTATTACGTTCAATCGCATTCTGACGTAAAACCGGGCGGGCGGAATCTGCAAACAGAACCCCAACCCGATTGCTGGTAATCTGATTATTCTGAAGTAGCGGTGCAGCATTGCCGCGAATCGTTACCCCATTTCCGCTATTTTGCAGCGTATTGCCGCGAACTTCACCCTTACCATTTTGATTAAAAAACAGACCCTGCGTAGTATTTTGGCGAAACACATTATCGCGAATCAGCGGCTTGCCATTCCCGGTGACAAAAATCGCTTCACGATTGCAATTGGCAAACGTATTATTCGCTAAAATTGGCGTTGCCGACTCAATCCACACACCCGTCCCTTGGGAATTGCGATTCGTCACCGTTACGCCGCGCAATTGGGCCTCATTCCCCATCTGAATCGTCACATTTTGCGAACCCGCACTCAAGCTATTGAGAGAACCGCCCCCCTCGATCGTAATTCCACTCCCCTTATTTCCCTCATTTCCCACCACCTGAACCCCAGGCGAAATCACCAGCGGAAAACGTTCGCCATTGAGGGAGGTATATTGACCCGATGCAAGCTGCACAGTAATGCCACTTGTTGCCCTAGTCAATGCCCGCGTTAACGTTCTCAAAGGCGCTGAAGCTGTACCCGGATTTGCATCATTCCCCGTCGTCGGGTTGACGTGCAGTACAGAAGAAGTTTGAACCATGAGCCTTATCCTACCTTTTCTTAGTGCTGAGTAGAAAGTGCTGAGTGCTGAGTAAGTTCCGAGTTCCGAGTTCCGAGTTCCGAGTTCTGAGTGGGAAAGAGGGTGGGGGGAATTGAGTGCTGAGTGCTGAGTGCTGAGTGCTGAGTGCTGAGTGCTGAGTGCTGAGTGGGGAATAGAGTGCAAAGTTCCGTAGCTTGCACACCAAGCAGCGGTGTTCCGAGTTCCGAGTGGGGAAGTTAGTGCTGAGTAAAAAGTGCTGAGTTCTGAGTAGATATCTGGAACAATAACCGATTGACCAGTATTCTCGCCCAACTCCTAACTCCCAACTCCCTTCTTCCCCCAACCCCCAACTCCCAACTCCCAACTCCCTTCTTCCCCATTCCCCCACCCTCTTTGATATACTCTCCTGTGGGTTAATTCATGGATCGGTGATGGTAGCAGTAGCAATTCTCGCGGCAGGACGCGGGACGCGGATGAAATCTCAGTTGCCCAAGGTGCTTCATCCTTTGGCAGGGCGATCGCTGATTCGGCGTATTCTGGATAGCAGCGATTGTGTCTCCCCAGTTCGCCGTTTTGCCATCGTGGGTTATCGGGGCGATTTGGTTAAGGAGTCGCTAGCAGATCTGAAGGATGTTGAGTTTGTTGAACAAACCGAACAACTCGGAACCGGACACGCGATTCAGCAGTTGCTTCCCTATTTAACAGATTTCCAAGGGGATTTAATTGTCCTGAATGGGGATGTACCGCTATTGCGTCCTGAAACGATTCAAAATTTATTACAGACGCACAAATCTAACCAAAATGCGGCTACGATTCTGACGGCTCATTTGCCCAATCCCAAGGGGTATGGGCGGGTGTTCTGCGATGGTCAGAATTTGTTACAGCAGATTGTTGAGGATCGCGACTGTACGGGGGCGCAACGGCAAAATCGCCGGATTAATGCCGGGATTTATTGCTTTAATTGGGAAAAATTGGCCCAGGTGCTTCCGGGTTTGAAGTCGGAAAATGACCAGCAAGAATATTATCTGACGGATGCAGTCAATTACCTCAATCCGGTGATGGCGCTAGATGTGGAGGATTATGAGGAGATTTTAGGGATTAATGACCGCAAGCAGCTTGCAACGGCTTACGAGATTCTGCAACGCCGGGTAAAAGAGGCGTGGATGACGGCTGGGGTGACGCTGATTAGTCCCGAAACGATTACGATTGACGATACGGTACAGATTGAGCCGGATGCGATTATTGAACCGCAAACTCATCTGCGGGGCAAGACGCTGATTCGTTCGGGCTGTCGCATTGGACCGGGTAGCTTGATTGAAAATAGCGAGATTGGCGAAAATGTGACGGCGATGTATTCGGTGATTGCGGATAGCGTGGTGCAAAGCGGCACTCGTATCGGACCTTACGCGCACCTACGCGGCCATGTGGAGGTGGGTTCGGGTTGTCGGATTGGCAATTTTGTTGAGTTGAAGAATTCCCAATTGGGCGATCGCACTAATGTAGCCCATCTTTCATATCTAGGTGATGCACAACTGGGCGAAAAAGTCAATATCGGTGCGGGAACAATTACGGCCAATTATGACGGCGTGAAGAAGCACAAAACCAAAATTGGCGATCGCACCAAGACAGGTTCTAATAGCGTGTTAGTTGCGCCGATTACCCTGGGTGAAGATGTCACGGTTGCGGCTGGGTCAGTGTTGACGGAAGATGTGGGTAATGATGCGCTGGCGATCGCGCGATCGCGACAAGTGGTTAAACCCGGTTGGCGGTTGAAATCCCCGGAGGAGTAAGCGTTAATAGCGAACCCTTAGTTCTGGTTTGTGCGGCGGATAATGAGTTTGCAATGCCTTTAGCCGCGATGCTGGCTTCAGTAATGGCGAATTTGCAAACCGTGGATGGCGTCGCACTCTTTATCGTCAATGGGGGTATTCGCGATCGCAATCGGCGTAAAATCCAACAATCCCTAGACTTAAATCGGGTAACGATAACTTGGCTAGAACCCCCCCTAGAACGTCTTGAGGGTTTAAAGGTCCAAGAACGCATCCCCATCGCCTCCTATTACCGCCTGCTGATTCCCGAACTCTTGCCCCCACAATACAGTAAAGCCATTTACCTCGATAGCGATCTGATCGTGAAGGCGGATCTCGGTCAACTGTGGCAGCTTAACCTAGAAAACCATGCGCTTCTAGCCGTTCAAGACCCCATTATTCGCACCGTCTCCAATCGCAACGGATTAGCGAACTACCAAGATTTAGGGCTAGCACCCGATACCCCCTACTTTAATGCAGGGGTTTTAGTTCTCAATCTTCCCGTTTGGCGCACCCAGAACCTCAGCCGCCAAATTCTCCAATATCTGGTTGCTAACCGCGATACCCTGCGCTGGCACGATCAAGATGGACTAAATGCAATTCTCGCCCAACGTTGGGGCCGACTTGACCCGCGCTGGAATCAACTGCACATCATCCACAAGTATCGATCTTGGCAGGAAAGTCCCTATCCTGAAAGCACGTATCGCGCGGTGTTAGAAGACCCCTATATTGTGCATTACACGACCTCAAGCAAACCTTGGCGAGTGGGGTGTCAGCATCCCAAACGGGACTTATTTTATGATTACCTCAATTTAACTGCATGGTCGGGCTGGCGACCGACCCGCTGGAACCGAGGGTTACGCAAATTAGAGCGCCTCCAAGAACGCTTCCGGCTCTAACACCCAGAGTACGTAACCTTTGGGTGAAGGAGTGACAAGTGCCTTATCATTGCGCTGTTTTAAGGCTTGGATGCGTTCTAAGGCTAGTTTGAAGTCGGGTTCAATCCGGAAAAGACTATAATAAGCCCCTTCAAACTGAACAGCAGGCAGTTTGTGCTTTAAATCGGGTACCCGAATATGGCAGGGTTGGTATTGACTGCGAGAGACGAGCATGGGGAACTGTTCAAAACTTAAAGATTCTGTTCCCTTGGGCACAACAGATTGGGTATTGTTTTTAAAGTTTTCGGGGTGTGCTTCGGGTTCCCATACCCACAGGATATAGCCTTTGGCACCTTGAACCATGCGAGCATCATCGCCGCGAGCAATTAGTTTTTCTAAGACTCGCAAGGCGCGATCGCGTTCGGTTTCAACTTTGAATAAACTGTAATAGCGATCGCCAATTTGAATCGCCGGTAAGCGTTTGTCTAAGTCGGGGACTTGGATGTGGCAAGGTTGATATTGGCTGCGCGAGAGGAGAATCTTTTCGCTGAGGCTTTGGGAGTTAATCACGGTAGAAAAAAGCGTATTCTGATACGGCAGAGGAGCGCGGTAAACTTTCTTTAATTTTCTCAGAGAGTCTTAGGGATTTGCAACAATTGCTTGATGGAGAATCAGGCGATTTCCCTCTGGATCGCGCGCGTAGACCTCCCGTCCATGAGAAGCTTGGGTAATTTCCGCTGCGGGCGGATAGCCTAATTGTGTCAAATGGGCGATCGCATTTTCCAAATTTTCCACCTCCAAGCACAAACTCATCGAGCCGCTTGTGCAGCCAGCAAACTCGCCCTTGTCGCTGGCTTTTGGCTCAAAAATACCCAGGCGCAACCCCGGTAGCTGAAACTCTGCATAAACATTGCTAATACACGGCTGAGGCGACTGATTGAGCAACTGCCCGTAAAAAGTCACTAAACTTTGCCAATTACGGGCCGCTAAAACCAGCCAAGCCGAGTGTAGTTTCAGCACGACGCCTTACTGAGCCGGACGACAAACGCCCCCTTGACACACCAATCCGCCTGTGCCCGGTATCGGTTGATTCTGCGAGGGGATAATTTGTTGGGGGGCTTGAGGAACCACTTGAGGAACCTGCTGAGGAACCGCACCGGGCTGTACTGGGACGCCATTGGGTTGTACGGGAACCGCACCGGGCTGTACTGGAATGCCATTGGGTTGTACGGGAACCGCACCCGGTTGAACGGGAATTGCACCGGGCTGTACTGGGATCGCACCCGGTTGAACGGGAACGCCTTCCACCTGTCCGGGGAAGGGAACCACTTGACCGGGTATAATTCCCGGTTGAGGCGAGGGCGGCGCGGCGGGTTGGGCGGCTGGCGCGGCGGGTTCTGGCGTTCTAAAGCCTAATAAAACTTCAGCATTGGGAAGATAGGTCGCCCAAGCTCGCGGATCGGGACGGCGGCTCCACTGGGGGCGAGTTGCTTCTAGCGTCAGGATCGGTACCGAGGCTCCGTTATTTTGAGCCACGATGATAATCGAGACATCGGTTGCTAATAAGTCACTATCAAAGGTGCGTTGGGCTGCGGCTCTCGCGGCGGCTTCTGCCCGTTGCAATAAGGTTTGATACGATTCGCCACCTGTGCGAGTGATGGTGACAGAGGCTCTGGCGGTGTAGGCTTGTGCCGGTTGAGGCGCGATCGCTGTGGCTAGAGTCCAAACGCCTCCGCTTAATCCTACGACAACCGCTAAACCCCAAGGCGCGATGTGTTTCCCGATGGCGACGCTTTTCATATTCTGAAGCTGGGAAAGGATAAATTTTTTTAAATAATACCCTTTATTAGGTTTAAGCACCTCATTCCCACGATATATTCGAGCGCCTATACTATTACTGTCTCTAAGACTGCCGATTTACATTTCTATACACAATTACTGAGGCATGGGTGATGGGGAAAACATTTGCGATCGCCATTGGCATTAATCAATATCAGCATTTTCAACCCTTGAACTATGCCCAGCAGGATGCTCAAGCCCTGTGGGATCTGTGGACGCAACGCTTAGGCATCCCGTCCAACCAATGTTTTTTATTAACCGATAGCGCCCAAGCGATTAACGGACAATCGACCTACCCGGAACGCGAAACCCTCCAGAACTGGCTAGACTATCTCAGCGGCGATGGGCCAATGGCCGATTCGCCCCTGCAACCGGGCGATTACCTCTGGTGCTTCTTCAGCGGTTACGGCGTTTCCCATAACGGTCAAGACTATCTGATGCCCGTCGATGGCAACCCAGAAAATATAGAAACAACCGGCTTATCTCTGCGCTGGCTGTTCACCTGCCTGCAACACGCTCCGTGCGATCGCGTTTTCGTCTTTCTCGACATGAACCGACCAGCCAGCATCCAGTCGGGTAGCCTTTTGGGAACCCATACCGCCACCCTTGCCCGCGAAATGGGAATCCCCACCTTCTTATCCTGTCAGCCCAGCGAAATCTCTCACGAAACCGCTGACTTGCGCCAGGGAATCTTTACCCAAGCAGTATTAGAAGCCCTACGTTCCGAACAAGTCCAAACCCTCGCAGAACTCGAAGACTATCTGCAAAAGCGCGTCCCGGAATTATGCGACCATCACCTGCAACCGATCCAGAATCCGCTGTTGGTCGTCAGTCCTCCCGAAAAAATTCATCAACCCTTGGTGCCCATTCTGGGACAATCAACCCCCACCAGTAGCGCCACCGTGCCTTTCCCTACAACCCTCAAGCCCGCAGAAAGCGCGATCGCCCCTAAACCGACTGCCAAAGAACCCCCTCCCCAAGAGGATTCGGGCTTTTGGAAGCAGCTCATTCTAGCCTGTTTTGGCATTGCGGCGCTGTTAGTGGCGGGTGTCTTTCTCACCAACCGCACGGCATTTACAGGCAATCCGCAAGCTCCTCAAGTCGCGACTCCGGGCGCTACCGATCCGGGCGCGGCTCCCGTCGCTACCGATCCGGGTGCGGCTCCCGTCGCTACCGATCCGGGCGTCACGGCGGTTGTGCCGCCCGTAGACCCTGGGGAAACACCCCCCGATCCGGAACCCACGGCCGTCGATCCAGCGCCATCTCCCGTCCCTCCAGAGGCCTCTCCTAGCCCCGTTCCGGTTGCCCCTGCGACAGTCCCCACCACTGCACCCGCACCGGCTCGACCCGCCGCCCCATCGCCCACCAACCAAGAACTGTTAGGACGGGCTAGAACGGCGTTAGGGAGCAATGCCTCAGATTATGTCAGAGCGATCGCGATCGCCCGTCAGATTCGACCGGGAGAGTCCATGTATCAGCAGGCGCAAATTGATATCGATCGGTGGAGTCAAGCCATTTTAGACATTGCCGAAGGACGCGCCAGACGCGGCCAGTTTGCGGCGGCGATTTCGGCGGCGCGACTGGTTCCCACCGACCGGCCGGCGATTCATCGAGCCGCACAAAACGCGATCGCACGTTGGGAAGCCCAAGGACAACAACAACAAGCCAATCAGCAAATTCTCAGCCAAGCCAATCAAAGCATCCGGGCAGGTAATGCAGAATCCTACGTTCAAGCGATTAATACCGCTCGACGCATTCCCCAAGGGCAACCCCAATACTTTGAGGCTCAACAGCGGATTAACCAGTGGAGTCGCAATATTTTGCAGTTGGCTTACGCCCAAGTTTCGGGAGGGTCTTTAGAAAACGCGATTCGGATCGCCTCCCTGGTTCCGGAAAACACCGAAGCCCACCCAGAAGCGCAAAGTGCGATCGCCGTTTGGCGCAACCGTCAGACCCAACGATAAGCGCCAGGAACTCTCCGGCAGATCCGATCGACTTCCGATTCACGCAGGCAGAGAACTTAAAATTAGGCTCCAGAGTTCTCTGTCCTCGCTAATATAGCAGGGAGTATGGGAGGAACGATTTCTTGGGTAAGTTTTCGCGTCGCCAATTTTTCTGGAGGGCAGGAGCTGCAACGGCTAGCTCAATTCTCCTCAAAGGCTGTATGGGCTATTCCCCAGAGGCGCTCAACCCCATCCCCCCGATTGCCCAAACCCCAGGAGGACGTTGGGTTGCCAAACCTGCACCGGAAACCCCTCAGATTACATTAGGCTACTTTCCTACCCTAGCAGCCGCGCCTTTGATTATTGCCCAAGAAAAAGACCTCTTTCGTAAATACGGCATGAGCGAAGTGGTCTTGATCGAACAAACCGATTGGACGGCCGCCCAAGCCCAAATTCGCCAGGGCAGCAGCCGAGAAGGGCTGGATGGCGGTCAATGGTCGATGCCGCTTCCCTATCTACTCTATGACGGTTTGGGAAGCGCGAATAATCGGCGCATTCACTTATATGTTTTAGCAAAACTCAATACCCAAGGACAGGCGATCGCGGTCTCGAATCTCCACAAAGCCCAAAATCTCGCCCTCAACCTCAACAACGCAGCAGAGTACATCAAAACCTTTTCCCTAACGCAAGGGCGGCGTTTTCGAGTGGCTTCTGCTTTAGCGAATATCAGTCCATCGCTGTGGTTGCGCTACTGGCTGGCCGCCGCCGGGATCGATCCCGACACCGATGTGGAATGGGCGAACGTTCCCATTGCGGAAGCTATCCAAGGCTTGAGTAATGGCAGTATCGATGCAGCTTGCTGTAGCGATCCTTGGTCGCAACATATTGTCCATGAAGATATCGGTTACATTGCAGCCCTCAGCGGCGACATTTGGCCATTCCATCCAGAAGACTATTTTGCCCTGCGAGCCGAGTGGGTCGATCGCCATCCACAGGCAACCCTAGCCATCCTCAAAGCCCTTTTGGAGGCGCAGCAATGGTGCGATCGCCCCGATAGTCGTCAAGAGCTAGCGCAAATTTTATCCCGACGCCAATACTTAAACTTTCCGGCCTATCGCCTAGCACGCACTTATCAGGGAAAATACTGGATGGGTAACGGCAAACGCCCGCTCGATCGAAGCGATCGCAGTCCTTTCTATTGGCGAGATGAACGCGGGAGCATTTCTTTTCCGTATAAAAGTCACGAACTCTGGTTCCTAGTCGAAAGCGTGCGTTGGGGATTTTTACCCGCAACGGCGATCGCCCAAGCGCCCCAACTGATCGACACCATTAACCGCCAAGACTTGTGGCGCATGGCGGCTAGAGCGCTGGAAATTCCCGATCCAGAAATTCCGACGAGTGCCTCGCGCGGACAAGAGCGCTTTTTTGATGGCACCCTTTTCGATCCAGAAGACCCCTTAGCTTATCTCGAAAAGCTCGACATTAAACGTCTGAGCTAGCTTTGACGGCCCGAACGACTCACGCGAGAACTCGATCCCCGGCTTTTGCCTTGAGATTGTCCGCTAGAACCGCTTTGAGACTGTCCCTTGGGGCGTGCCTGTTGGCTGCTGCCTGAAGAGGAACTTTTGCCCGAAGAAGAGGCGGCGTCGCTACTGCCTTCCTTGGGAGCCGCAAGGGGCGGGCGGCGGGTGGTGCGAATGGTCACGTTGCTACCTTCGTTGAGTTGTTCTAACACCAACAAGGGGGTCGGTTTCGCTTTTTGATCCCAGTGCAGGTTAACCAGTCGGCCCCCCATTGCCGGTTGCCAGTTGTCGGCGGCGGTGGGACTGAGATAGGTTTCAATGCAGTCAATAATTTGGCTGACGGTTTGGGAGGTGGGAACGGCGGGTAATTTGGTGAGTTTAATTTGAATGCGGAATAGTACGCGCTTGATGCCTTTGGGCGAACCGTCGGGTTCATATTCCACATCAAAGATTTCATCCACTTGACGGGCAGCGGCGGGGCTGCCAATTTTGCCTTCTTTAGCTTGGGTGGGGCGCAGGGCTTCAGAAATTTTATCTTTAACTTTGACTTTAATTTGGTTGACGATCGCAAAGTGGAAGACTTCTTCTTCCATCCGCATTCTCAGATAATCGAGGTTGAACTCTCTAGAGTGAACTAAGTCGGGGTTGGCTTCCATTTTGGTAATGGTACCGAGGGCCAATTTTAATTTCTTTTTGAGTTCCTGGTTTTTAAATTCCTCAAATTTAACCTTTTTTGCCAGTTGATCGAGTTGAATTTTGCCGTAGACGCCCAGTCCAATAAGAGCCACTAACAAAGCACCCGAAATAATCATCCAAGGGGAGATGGGCGGAGACTCTCCCGTTCGGGCAGCAGGAGACGCGGCAGGGGCTTGAGCAAGCATGGGGTTGACAAGGATGATTGGAGTAGGCATGAGTTCAGTCCCGGCTGAAATAAAAATTTAGTCTTCTTTTCTATAGGGTGCCCTAAACTATCGGGAGATGCGATCGCCAACTTAACAGAAAAGTAGAATTTGCATAAAGCTTTAGTTAAGCCAACGGGCGCGATAGCTGCGAGCATCAATGTGACTGAGATACGGATAGCTAGCATAACGACCTAATCCCCCCGGCCACCACGGATCGAGGAACCAATACAATTGATTGCCGGTTAAGCCATCGCAATAAAAATCGATGGCATCTCCTACAATATGACGGCTGTTTGAAACCCCACCGACGCGAGCATTGATATCTGGGGGACGGTACCAACTGGTGACATGAAAGGGCCTGCCAATGCGATCGCGGGCTTGTTGAGCAAGTTGAGCAATTCTGACAATTGCATCTACCGTTTCTTGATCGGGAGGCATTCGCGTCCCGCCGTGGGTCGCTTCAGCCCAGGTAAAAACGCTGTTAGGAATAATTGAAGCATGAATTTGGATATTCGAGGGCGTCCACCGATCGGGACGGCGCGGTAAAACAATGGGAAGAGGTGGGGGCGGGGCTTCGGGAGTATTGCGCGGCGCGCTGTTCATTCGCTTCAGGTCTTCGGTTAAGCCGTTAATGGCCTGTTCGCGGGTGACTTGGTTGCGCCAAAGCTGTACGAGGCGGATCAGGGCTTCCCGTTGGTGGTCTTGTTCTTGATAGACGGTGGGCACGCGCTGTATAAAGTCTAGCAATTGCCGATCGAGTTGGGCGGCGACGGTAGCCAGCAGGGCCGGGTTATCGGCTTCTAAAGAGATTAGTTTGGCATCTAAACCCAATGCCAGTAAGGCAGAGGCGCGCGAGTCGAGTTGTCGCCACAAGCGAAAGCCCTCGGTTAAGGCTTGGCGCTGCATTCCGGTGCCTTGGTAAAATTGGGGGACGCGTTGCACAAAGGCAATTAAGGCGGGATCGATCTGTTTGATGCTGGGTTCGGGGGAGGTATTCTGAGCTAAGGAGGCGATCGCCGCTTCGCGAGAGTCGAGTTGTCGCCACAGTTGCGTCATCCGAATTAGGGCTTCTCGTTGGTGGGGGATGCCTTGGTAGTGGCGGGAAATGTTTTGGATAAATTGGGTTAAGGCGCGATCGAGTTCGCTGTCGCTGCTGGAGGTCAGGTTTAAAGAGGCGATCGCAGCGGCTCTGGTATCGAGTTTACGCCACACGCGCAGCAGTTCGAGTAAAGCATCCCGTTGATGGGGCAGTCCGCTATAAAAGCGCGGCAAGCGGTCAATCAGGGCCAATAGGGCGGAGTCGAGATACGCTAAATTTTGCGGCAGTTTGTCAAATTGAAAGTCCGTGTTTAAATCGTTGAGGTAGGCTTGCCATAGGGCTTGGGCGTTACAGGGTTCGAGTTGGCAGGCGGCGGGGATGTTGGCGCTGGGGGTGTAGCCTGTGGCGATCGCTTCAATAAAAGATCGCGTATGGTAGCCGTTGCTGGCATCCCACAGGTTATCGGCTTGCCAGCCTTTACTGGTTAATGTATCGGTAATTGCGCGCAGAGTATTGGCGGCATACTGGACTTGTCCAACAAAGCTACTGACTTCTTCTAAACGAATGCGGTTTGCTGGAGAAATACCTAACCCCTTGTCTCCATTGCTTAAGGTGGGTTGCTGTTGCACCTGATACAACGCCGCTAAAATCGACTTGTGAATGCCGACTCGTTCTGCTTCAAGCAAGTAGAGGTAGTTTCGTTGATCTGGAGACAATTTGCTCATAGGACCTTTGCAGATGCAATAACGGGCGTTTAGGACACGCCTTCAGGAGACAATGCCCTAATTTAATCATCTTTGCGTATTGAACTTAAACTGAGTGGGTGCGAACCCCGTAAAACTTTCCTAAATATGAACACTCTGAGTCACGATTCCCACAGGAATCGTCAAATCTTACAGGTTTTTCAGGCAGTTCGTTTAGTCGCGACGGATATGGATGGAACGCTGACAGTAGGGGGAAAGTTTACCCCAGCGTTGGTACAGTCGTTTCTCGATTTAGCCGCAGTCGGTCATTCTGTTTTAATCGTTACAGGGCGTTCGGCGGGTTGGGTTAGCGGTTTGGTGAGTTATTTACCGATTGCAGGCGCGATCGCGGAAAATGGAGGTCTATTTTATCGGGCCAATAGCGAGCAACCCGTTCTCTTAACCCCCATTGCCGATTTAAAGGCGCATCGCCAGCAACTTCAGGAGATGTTCCGCCAACTGCAAGCGGAGTTTCCCCAACTGCAAGAATCGATTGATAATGCTTTTCGCCTTACCGATTGGACATTTGATGTGGCAGGTCTGTCTCCCGATATTTTAGATCGTTTGCGCGATCGCACTCAACAAGCGGGTTGGGGATTTACCTACAGTTCGGTTCAATGCCATATCAAACCCGCAGATCAAGACAAGGCTAAGGGGTTGTTGCAAGTTCTGGGACATTATTTTCCAAATGTATCAGTTTCGGAAGTTGTGACAGTTGGAGATAGCCCGAATGATAGTAGCTTATTTAATCGCGATCTATTTCCCCATTCGGTAGGCGTTGCGAATGTCCGAGAATATCTCGATCGCTTAAACGATCGTCCGCGCTATATTACTCAATCCCCAGAAGGTTTAGGATTTGGCGAATTGGCAAAACTGCTGATTGCGGCAACTCAGCCAGAGATGAGCAAAGATTAGATTGAGGTGCGATCGCCGATCTCAGAGAGATTGTGACTAATTCTTTACACTTCACGAACTTGAGCGATCTCACTCAATAGGGTGATTTCATCAAAATTTCCTGAGAGATAGGATCGAGGGGCTTATTCAAGCAATTGGAGATTTTTAATAATGCTTTCAATTGCCTTTGATTGCAGACTCGCGCTCAACTTTGAGTTTAGCCCAGTGCTACAAGCATGGGTCTATATCGGTTTGCGAGATTGAAGGCTAAGGCGAAGAAAGGATTAAATCAAGCGATCGCCCTCAGTTCATCTTTCAATCCCTGGTTGATTTGCGATCGCGATTTTCAAAAGAGTTTGACGATCCCCAAAAATTAATTATACCTTGATTGATTGACTGCTGAAAGTCCTATGCTGTCGTAGTTAGCGTTAGCGTAACCCAGCAGTCAGGGTTGTATTGGGTTTCGTCTTTCAACCCAACCTACGCGGATCTCTTGATTTTCAGTCAGCCAGAATTATACCTCTAGATAGGATAGAAACTCAGATACTTTTTTGCTTTCTATTCTCGTCAATTGCGTCGATAATTGACTGGGTATAAACTTCTGCATGATTGTATAAATTTTCTGGATTGAGTTATCTAAAATCGCAAAAATTAAATCAAAAATCATCCTGAAAGAGAAAATAATCATCCGTAATAGCCATGCAGAACAATTGATAGATGAGGCGATTAAAACACCCCTCAATCTACTCAATAATTCTTGTAACTTTCTCAACAGTCTATCTTATGAAAAAGCTTCAATTCTTCATTTCCCTAGTGCTATCTCTAGCCGTGGGAATCTCCACTTTAGCAATACCCGCTGCCTTTGCCCAAAACACCAGTAACACGCTAACCTCAGAGATTGTAGCTGCCCCTGCTGCTACACCTCAAGGGTGTCGCCGCGTCATTAGCGATGGGTTAGCCGTGCGAACTTCACCCGGAATTAATGCTCCCATGTTAACCGATCGCTTGGGTAACGGAATTTACCTTCCCTTCGATCAAATCATTGGTTTAACAGGAGACAACCCTGTGAGGCGCGATGGTACCACCTGGTTGCAAATTAACTATCCTGAAGTGGGTTGGGTTGCCCTCCAAGATGCCATTAGTGGTGATATCTTTATTGGTACAACGTCTTCCACCGAATGTAATTCGGGTGGCGGCGGTGGCGGCGGTGGCAGTGCAGACGCCCCTCGCGGCTGTCGTCGCGTTATCGTGGATAATTTAGCAGTCCGTCGCAACCCTGGTTTAACATCAGCCTTAGTGCAAGATCGGTTTGGACGCGATGTTTACTTACCGTTCGATCGAGTCATTGGTTTACCAGGCACGACTCCTGTTAATCGCGATGGTACCACTTGGCTGAATATTGCCCACCCCTTTGAAGGTTGGGTAGCCTTAAGCGATCCCAATACTGGAAGAATCTTCTTGGGAACAACCACAGCCACTCAATGCGGTTTAAATGGGGGTGGCGGCGGTGGAGAAATTCCTGGATACACCATCACCAATACGGGCGCAACGGGTTGTCGGGGTATTATTAATGGCAATCGCTATATTCGCGCCTACCCAGGAGTCAATTCTACCGCGCTAACCTTGAGTAGAGTTGGCGATCGCGTTTCCCTAACGGGACGCAAAGCCACCGGAAGCGATCGCTTCACCTGGTTAGAAGTCAGCAATCCGATTCCCGGTTATTCTAGAGGGTGGATTGCTGCCGATGACGGCCCTGGAACAACCTTCTACCTGGGCGATAACTGCCGCTAGATTTATCTCAAAATAGGATTGAAAGGCGATCGCGATCTTAGGGTGCGATCGCTTTTCGCTTTAACTTGAAAAATAGCTCAGTTTGTCATTAGGCTTAGGTCAATCGCCCACTGAGATTAACGCCTCCATTCCCATGAAAGACTGGTTTCACTACCGCCAACGCCTAACACCTTACTTATTTCTAGCGCCAGCCTTAATCATTCTTGGCTTAACCGTATTTTGGCCCGCTTTGCAGGCATTTTATCTCAGCTTTAACCGCTACGAATACGATCTAACTCAAACCCCGCAATGGGTAGGTTTAGCCAACTTTCAGCGGTTAAGCCAAGATCCTGTATTTTGGCAAACCTTACGCAATACCCTGCTATACCTCGTGGGGGTTGTCCCTATTTTAGCGATCGCGCCCTTGGGTTTAGCGATCTTAGTCAATCGTCAACTCCGGTTCATCACCTGGTATCGCGCCGCCTTCTATACGCCTGTCATTATCTCAATGGTGGTTGCGGGGATTGCATGGCGGTGGCTTTATGCAGAAAATGGTTTATTGAATCAGTTTCTTCGACCCTTGGGAATAGAACCGATCCCTTGGCTAACGCATCCGAGTTGGGCGCTCAATAGCGTGATGGCCGTTACCATTTGGAAAGGGCTAGGCTATTACATGGTGATCTATCTAGCAGGCTTGCAGTCTATTCCCCAAGAACTGTACGAAGCGGCTGCCATTGACGGATCGGATGGCATCAGGAGACATTGGGATATTACGGTCCCTTTAATGCGCCCTTATTTATTCCTGGTTGCGGTCATTTCTGCGATTTCGGCGACTAAGGTCTTTGAAGAAGTTTACATCATGACCCAAGGCGGGCCGCGCAATAGTTCTAAAACCATTGTCTATTATGTTTACGAGCAAGCCTTCCGCAATTTAGAAATTAGCTATGCTTGCACGATTGGCTTAGTGTTATTTCTGATTATTCTGACCCTATCGCTGATTAATTTGAAGCTTTCTAGCCAAACGCGATCGCTGTGACTTATCTAAATTGCTGTTAGGGGAAGGATAGTCGCCTAGGTTAGGTTGAAGTCCAAAACCCAACAGCAGCCAGGGACTTTCAGCAGTTTTGTCAATTAATCAGGGGGTTGAGAGTCCTGTTTGAGAAAGTCGCCAATGAGATATAATGAACCGCACAAAATGACGAGATGCTGAGGATCTGCAACTGCTGCGGTTAAAGCGGTTTCAACGTTTGGGTGAACCTGACAAAGGGCTAATTCTGAAGTCACTTCTTGGGCTAGTTTTGCCAGTTGTTGGGGTTCGGCGGTATGAGGATCGGGAACGGGAACGAGGTGTAATTGATTTCCGGGTTTGAGTAAAGCTTGGAATATGTCCCGATGGTCTTTGGTGGATAGCATCCCCATCACCCAAGTTATTTGGGTTTCTGAATATCCTAGCGTCTCGATGTATTGGCGCAACACTTGGGCGGCGGCGGGGTTATGGGCCCCATCAATGAGAATGCGGGTATTTTGCCAAGAATACCACTGCAAGCGACCTGCCCATTGAGTTTGGGCCATGCCCTGCTGGATGGCGGTGTCGGGGATGTGCCAGCCTTGTTGTTGTAAGAGTTGGAGAGTGGCGATCGCGATCGCTGAATTCTGTAATTGCATCTCTCCCAATAGGCTCACCGGATAGGTCATCTCTGTCAATCCGGGTGGCGGCATAAATTGGGCCTGACCCGATCCTAAATCTAACGCGGGTTGCACGAAAATGGCCGGACAGTTGAGTTCTTGAATTCTTGCGGCTACGACAGCTTGCGCTTCGGGGGGTAACGCGCCAACCACCGCCGGACATTCGGGTTTGAGAATTCCCGCTTTTTCCCTAGCAATATCGGCGAGGGTGGGGCCTAAAATTTGCCAGTGTTCGCGACTGATGGAAGTAATAATGCTGACTAACGGTTTCTCGCAGACATTCGTCGCGTCTAAGCGTCCCCCCAACCCCACTTCAATGACGGCAATATCGACCTGTTGCTGGGCAAAATAAAGCCATGCAGCGGCCGTTACCACCTCGAATAGGGTGGGAGAGTAATCCTTAGCTTCTACCGTCTCTCGGACGTGCCAGAGTAAGGCTTTAAAATCGGCAGTGGAGATGGGGATACCATTGATGCAAATCCGTTCTGTCCAATCTATTAAATGCGGTGAGATATAGCGACCTGTACGGTATCCAGCAGCAGTTAAAACTGAGGAGAGATACGCACAAACCGACCCTTTGCCGTTGGTTCCCGCAACATGTACGATCGGGACTTGTTGTTGGGGGTTGCCTAAATCTGTCAGGAGTTGGCGAACGCGTTCGAGTCCTAATTTCACCCCAAAGGGCTGAAAGGCTTTGAGAATCTCGTCAATTTCCCACTCAGAATGTTGTTGCACGCTTTTCAACTCCCACAAAAGAAAACTGACTGTCTCTTAGTGGAGAAACAGCCAGTTTATTAAGATAAATTACAATTAGGCTTGTTTGTTTAAGAAGTTCTGAACTTGGGCGATCGCAATCTTACCGATGTTGTAGAAAGCCCAGCCACCCGCAACCATTAAGGGCAGTAGAACGATTAGCACGCGTAAGTCCATAGTCTGCTTCTCCAATAAGATTTTTAAACCCTTCTCATATTTTATATTTAACCTACTTTTGCCATTTTTGACAGAGGATTTTAACCCGGAGCCGAAAAACCCAGGTTTGTCCCTTTTCCCGCATGGACTAAAGCCAGTTGGTAGTAGTGCTTGGCATGTTCGATTAAATCTGCGGCCTCAGTTTGGGGCACCTCGCGCAGGCGTTTTCCGGGAATGCCCACCACTAGGGAAAACGGCGGCACATCTTTTGTAACAACCGCCCCCGCCCCAATTATACTGCCAGTTCCCACCCGCACCCCATTGAGGACAATCGCTCCAATCCCAATCAAACAGCCCCGTTCGATATGGGCGCTATGAATAACGGCGCGATGGCCCACGGTAACATATTCTTCTAAAATCGTCGGCTGACCCGGATCGCCGTGTAAAATAGCCCCATCCTGAATATTTGTAAAATCGCCGAGTTCAATCCGTTCCACATCGGCCCGTACAACCGCCGAGTACCAAATACTCGCCCCCGTCGCGATCTTCACTTGACCGATGACAGTGGCATTGGCTGCAATAAAAGCGGCCTGAGAGAGGTCTGGGATGGTTGAAATCTGAAAATCAGCCACGGGAATTACTTCAATTCAAGAAAAATCTACAGGAGTGGGGATTAGAACACCACAACCCCCCTAGTTATAATAAAATCACTTGGGACTGGCGCAATTGAGATTATGCTGGTATACGCTTCATGATTAACCCTGGTTTGCAGTATCCAATATTCGGGCCCGAAATTCAGTGCCCCCATTGTCGCCAGCAAATTCCGGCGCTAACACTGACCGATACTTATCTGTGCCCGCGTCACGGGGCTTTTGAAGCCGATCCGAAAACGGGGGAACTGATTCATCTCCAGTCGGGACGGCATTGGCGGCGGTGGAATAATGAGTGGTATCGACAGCACACGCATCCGGATGGGATTCGCTTTGAGATCCACGAAGCCCTTGACCGACTGTATACCCAAGGCTACCGGGCAACGCGAGTAATTATTGCCAGCCGCTACAAGGATTTAATTAGTTCTTATTTGGAACGCAGTACGCCTTGGCGCAATCAGACGGAACCCCAGCGCCCTCGGCTGTATGGTTTGCCCGTGGAGTTTAGTCCCGATCCCCAAGAGGAACCCTGTTGGGAAGTGATTAATTTCGATCTAGAGAAGGAACCGGGCGCGCCCGTTCGCTATCCTTATTTTCGATTGTTTGAGTAAGTGTCCCGTGCGAGTTATGCCCCATGCATCACGCTTCGATTCGGACTGCTAATATTCATCAAGCGATCGCCTTTTATGAAGTGTTGGGGTTTACGGTTTGCGAACGCTTTACCGCAGGCATTACCCTGGCCTGTTGGATGGAAGGGTTGGGGGGTAGAATTGAATTAATCCAAATTCCCGAACCCCGACCGGCGGCGGATGCGTTTGGGGATGAGCATTACACGGGATATTATCATTTATCCTTTGATTTAACGGAGCAAACGCCAGATTTACCGCTGTGGTTGGAGGATTTGCGATCGCGCATTGCTCAATCGTCTCAACTGTCCCCTTTGCGAGTGTTACTAGAACCAACGCAGCAGAGGATTGGCGATCGCGTTTACGAAGTGGCATTTATTGCCGATACGGACGGTTTGCCTCTGGAATTCTTGCGGGTTATGGGGAATGCCTAGCGATTCAGATGTCGCCTTTGCTGACAATTGGGCCTATTTACGCACCGAGTTAAACTGGTTAGACCGACTGCTGCGCCAAGCCTATGCGCGATCGCAACAGGAAACCAAGGAAATTGAACGGGTGGCGCGTTCTAAGGGCGATCGCGCTACGAGTCATTGGTGGAAGGGGATTATTACCTTGCCCTCTGGGGGATATGATGACCATCACGCTGCTCATACACCCAGCGAAAGCAACCCACCGCAAACCTATCAACAGCAATTAGAGGGGCGAATTCTCGCAAGCTATCAGCGCGGGGTAGCATTGGGCTTGCCTCAATTGTGCGATCGCTTAGGACTGACGGTGTTTGAAAAAAATACGGTCTTGATTGGTTTAGCCCCGGAGGTGAACCGCCGCTTTTCTCGCTTATACGGCTATTTGCAGGGCGATGAGAGGGGCGGATTGCCCACCGTTGACCTGATTTTACGTTTGCTGTGTCGCGGGGACGTAGAATGGCGTTCTGCGAGGATGCGCTTGAGCGCGTTATCCCCTTTGAGGCAATTGGGTTTAGTCGAATTTCTCCCCAGCCCGCCGGAAACGTTCTTGGTGAGTCGCTGCAAGTTAAGCGAATCTTTGATTAATTATCTTTTGGCTGATGTTCCCGATGAGGAACAGCTAGAAACCTTGCTGGTACAGGCTGCTCAACCCGTTGGCTCTTCGCCCCAACGGTTGCTGCGATCGCTTGTTCCTCACCAGGGTTGGTCTAATTTGGTCTTACCCCCGGTGGTGCGATCGCGGTTGATGGGTTTGATACCGCAATGGCAGTCCCCCGATCGCGTGGAAGATGAATGGGGGTTTGGTTCGCTGCCAGACGTGCAAGGCAGTGTCATCCTTTTAGTGGGAGGTTGGGGAACCGGAAAAAGCGCGATCGCCCAAGCAATGGCTCATACCTTGGAGCAACCCCTATTTTATGCCGATCTCGCCCTGCTCAATCCCCAGGAACAGGCTCAACTCCTGCGAGAAATTACAGCTAGCGATCCGCCGATTTTATTGCTGAAGTCGGCGCAATGTTGGCTGAGTCGCCAGTCGGTTCTCAACCCTTCAGAGGTGGCTCAGTTATTTCAGCACCGCCGACAACAACGAACCCTGACCTTCTTGAGCATGGAACGACGCTACAGTATGGTTAGCAAACTCAAATGCGGATTGGATGCAATAGTTGAGTTACCGCTACCCAGTCAGAGCGATCGCCTGCTGCTGTGGAAACAAGCTTTTCCACCCCAAGCGCCCCTAGAGTCTGACCTAGATTGGGGACAATTGGCAAAACAGTGGCAGCTTACCGGGGGAGAAATTAGGGCGATCGCGCGTCAAGCTGCATTTTTAGCCGCCGCAGAAACTCCGACGGCAGCCATTGGGATGAGACACTTAAATTTAGCTTGGGAGCAAAAGAACTTCCAGGGCAGATATCGTCGTTCCTGAAAGTCTTGGGAAAATCCTACGGGAAAGCCCGATCCGACCTTGAGCCGATTAATTCAGCACGGAAACGTTACGAGCAACCTGAGCGTACTCGCTGGGTACGTTACCCCGCCCTTCTCGCTTGACAACTCCTCGACGAACTGCGCCGTAAAGTTCATCTAGCGCTTCAATGTCCGATTGTTGATAAGCTTTAATAGCCAAGACTTGGCGGATCAGGCTTTCAGATTCTACACTTAGCCACCCGGTTTGGAATGCAGATTGTACAAGTCTACGAATCATCTTGACCTCACCAGCCCTACCCGTTAGTTGCTACTGTCAGTATCGACGATTTTTTACGTCAGGGAATTGACGGGGATCGGCACTCCCTTGTGATCGAACGCACTTAAGCAGAACTATGGAAACCGATAAAATTGCTTGGAGGAATTGATATGAGAGCGATCGCGGTTGAACAGGGTCAGTACAAAACTTATATTCTCTCTGACTCCATAAACTCAACTCGACTCGAAGTGGTACCCGAACGAGGGGGCATCATTACGCGGTGGCGATGGCGCGATCGCGATCTGCTCTACCTCGATGCCGAACGGTTTGCCAATCGCGAACTCAGCGTTCGAGGCGGCATTCCCATCCTATTTCCCATCTGTGGCAACCTTCCAGACAATACCTATACCTACCAAGGTCAGTCCTATCTTCTCAAACAGCATGGTTTCGCTCGCGATCTGCCTTGGCAAGTCACCGCCCAAAGCGAGCCAGATCCCCTAAGCCTCACCCTCACCCTGACGAGTAATAACCAAACTTACGCCGCCTATCCGTTTGATTTTTGTCTGGAGTTTACCTACCAACTCCAAGGCGATACGCTGAACATTCAGCAGCGCTATCTCAATCAATCCGCCGAACCGATGCCGCTTTCAACCGGGTTGCATCCCTATTTTCAGGTGGCGGATAAAAATCGCCTGCAACTTGATATTCCTGCCGAACAGTATCAAGATCAAATGACCAAGCAAACGCACGCCTATTCGGGGGGGTTAGACTTCAACCAAACCGAAATTGACATTGCTTTCAGTTCGCCGACTCGTCAGCAGGCTGCTGTCAGCGATCCGGAAGCGGGGGTGCAAATTAGCCTGAGTTGGGATAGTGCCTACACCACATTGGTGTTTTGGACGGTTCAAGGTAAAGACTACTACTGTCTGGAACCTTGGACAGCACCCAGAAACGCGCTCAATACCGGAGAACACTTGATTTCTCTGGCACCTGGGGCAACCTTAGAAACCTGCGTGACGATGACCGCGAAAATTATTTAAAAAAGGGGTTGCTTTTTTCTAAAAGTGCGTGCTACCTTAGTAAAGGTCTGAAATTAATTCAGCGGGTCGCTAGCTCAGCGGTAGAGCACTCGGCTTTTAACCGATTGGTCTCGGGTTCGAATCCCGGGCGACCCATAAAGCCAGTTCTAAGAAAAAATATACCGTGAAGGGCAGTCTCTACTCGGATGAGGGATAGCTGCGTTTAGGGTCGCTCAAGAATCAGAATCGCGAATAAAACCCAAGAGAATACTCGCCATCCAACCTTGGGCAAATGGGACGTAAACATTTGAAGGCTAAGGACTTCGTGCCTTTTGCCCCAAACCAAAATCAGGATAGGCGGCAAACTAAAAAACGCTTAGAATTCGCCATAAGTAGAAAAGTATCTTAAGATTAATTTTAATATCAAGATCAAGTTCGTCTGAAACCAACCGGCGGAAAAAGACCAAGTTATTAGGAGGATCATTTATGGCGCTTGTACCGATGCGGCTGCTACTCGATCACGCGGCTGAGAATGGCTATGGTATTCCTGCTTACAACGTTAACAACATGGAGCAGATCCAAGCCATCATGCAGGCTGCGGCAGAGACCAACAGCCCAGTGATTTTACAAGCTTCCCGTGGCGCTCGCAAGTATGCTGGCGAGAACTTCCTGCGTCACCTAATTTTAGCGGCAATTGAAACTTATCCTCATATCCCCATTGTCATGCACCAAGATCATGGCAATGAACCCGGAACTTGCTACTCCGCAATGAAACATGGTTTCACTAGCGTCATGATGGACGGTTCTTTGGAAGCTGATGCCAAAACCCCATCTAGCTATGAGTACAACGTCAACGTCACCCGCGAAGTTGTTAAAGTGGCTCACTCCATCGGGGTTAGCGTTGAAGGCGAACTCGGTTGCTTGGGTTCTCTGGAAACCGGAATGGGTGAAGCAGAAGATGGTCACGGTTTTGAAGGTAAACTCGACCATTCTCAACTGCTGACCGATCCCGATCAAGCCGTTGACTTCGTAGAACAAACTCAAGTTGACGCTTTAGCCGTTGCCATTGGTACCAGCCACGGCGCTTACAAGTTTACTCGCAAGCCGACCGGCGAAATCTTAGCCATCAGCCGGATCGAAGAAATTCACCGCCGCCTACCCAACACCCACTTGGTTATGCACGGTTCTTCTTCGGTACCCCAAGATTTGATTGAATTAATCAACCAATACGGCGGTGCTATTCCTGAAACCTACGGCGTACCCGTTGAAGAAATTCAAAAAGGGATCAAGAGCGGCGTTCGTAAGGTGAATATTGACACCGACAACCGCTTGGCTATTACCGCTGCGGTTCGCGAAGCCTTAGCAAAAGATGCCAAAGAATTTGACCCCCGTCACTTCCTGAAGCCCTCCATCAAGTACATGCAAAAAGTCTGTGCTGAACGTTATGAAGCGTTTGGTACTGCGGGTAATGCAAGCAAGATCAAGCAAGTTACCTTAGATGACTTTGCTGCAAAATACGCAAAAGGCGAACTCAGCGCTGTCACCAAAAAAGCTGTCACCGCTTAGACTCAGGGCTGAGTAAAAAGAGCTTTTTACTCGCGAATTGAATTCAAACCGGGTTGCTCTCTCAGCGACCCGGTTTTATTTTGGCAATCAAGGTTGAAATAACATAGGCGTCAAATTGTCAACCTCCTGTTGGATCTTTTTCCGGAACTCAGACCCTTCAATGCGATTTAAACAGAAGTCAGCGAAACACGCCTGGTAACAACGCGTCGTTTTAAATAAGCTTCTGACTCTGAGGCCTTCCAACTATGCCAAACGAACTCAAACGCCAAAACTGCACCCACGAGTGCGCTCAGGGTCATTGTCCCTTTGTCAACGACCCACAAAACCCCCGGAGATATGTTTGTCTCAAATGTGGTTTAGAGCGTTCTCTCGACAAGTACGAAACTGAAAATCCACCCGTTTTAGCTTTGATCCTCACCGCCATCATTCTTTTTATGCTGGTGCTGTAGGGGGTGGCGATGAGAACTGAACGATTAGCAAGCCGTTCCAGCATCCAACACAAAGAAGGGGGGTTATAACTAACCCCCCTTATTCACGATCCATGACAACAACCCACACATCAAGGCTCAGTTTGTAAACTTTGTGGCTGTACAAACGAAATCATTTGTTCAATTCCGCGTTGAATTCGGCGGCTTACGGTCATTGGACTGACTCCAATTTTTTCTGCAACTTCTTTACGAGACAACCCATTAACCATCACAAATTCAATGGCTGCTCTCGTTGTTTCTTCGAGTTGGCTTAAAGCATTCTGTAATTGCTGTCTTTCTTCGTCGAGTTCTTGTAAAATTTGGTAGTGAGAATCGGGCAAAGTTTCACCCAACGTCACCACATTATCCATTTGCTGCCCAATCTTGGCATCTAAACTTAAAGGCTGACGATTTTGATCGGTCATTTTAGCTTCTGTCCATTCTTGAACAGAAACATTTAATTCTTGGGCAACTTCTGTATCGCTTGGCAAGCGCCCCAAGGATTTTGTTAACTCTTCGCGAACTTTTTGACCGTCTTTTTTCAAATCTTGCCAGCGACGGGGAATCTTGACTACGCCTGACCTGTCGCGCAAGTAATGCAGCATTTCGCCACGAATATAAGGAACTGCAAAAGAGCTAAAGGCACAGCCTTGAGATGGATTAAATCGTTCGATGGCTCGAATTAATCCTAAGCAACCAATTTGCTCTAAATCTTCATAGGGTTCAGTGCATTGACGGCTCACGCGGTGAGCAATCTTCCGGACTAAACCGATATTCATCTGCACGAGTTGATTGCGAATTTCTACCGTAGGATTTTGGTAGTAAGCAATCAAAAGTTCCATTCCCCGAAAGCGCAGAGAAGATTGATTAGTTAGCATCTATCGCAATCCCTTGCATCCTAGCTATGCCTATTGTCTAAGGACTGCCCAAGAGAAACCATCGTTAATTTACTGAATACTGAAAGCCCTCCGCCAAACCCTCAGCAAAATCACGTAGGTTTCTAGAATGTTTCTCAATCGAACGCGATATTTCTTAACAGGGTGCAATCCCTTCTACTCCGCTGACTCACCTAACTTTGATACTTCCGGATTGCAAGGCGCGGGGAATTGGGGGTTTGCAGACTCCCCCAAGGATAAGACTTCTGTGGACTGTTAGAGGGGAAGTTGAGCGACAATAGAGTTATTGAAACTCCATAAGGAGGAAGCCTCTTAATGAGTAACACAAGTAACTTCCGCCAAGCCCTAAAGGATGCTCGCAATCAGTCGGTGATTGGGCCGAATGTGATTCCCAAAGCATTGCCCTATGTAGGGGGCGGCTTGGTTTTAACTGCCATTGGTACCTATGGCGGTTTGATGGTGATTCAGAACAATCCCGGCTTATTTATGCCGACCTTCTGGGTGGCGTTAATTGCCGAATTAGTTCTATTCTTTGTTGCCCGTGGCGTCGCCGAGAAAGGCAACAATGCAACGGCACTTCCCCTACTGGCAACCTATAGCTTGCTTTCTGGCTATACCCTCAGCGGCTTAGTGTTTGTCGCCCTAGGGACGCAAGGGGTGGGGATTGAGGGAATTGCGATCGCCGCTTTAGGTTGTGGTGTAACCTTCGTAGTAGCGCGGCAAATTGGCTCTAACCTCTCTGACCAAGATGGTTTAGCGCTGACCCAAGCCATTCAACTCGCCTTAATAGCCTTCCTGGTCGTGATTGTCGCCCAGTTTGCCCTCGCTTTCTTCGGCGTCTATACCCCCACCTGGCTAGAAATCGCCATTTCCGGCTTTGGCGTCTTCCTGTTTGCTGGGGTTGCGGTGGTCGATTTCTACATCCTGCCTCGCAGCTATCGCGATGAACAATATCTGCCGGCCGCCCTGTCGATGTACCTCACCTACATCAACCTGTTTATTTTCATCCTGCGGTTGTTGATTTCCTTAAACCGCGATTAATCCATCCCCTCACACTCTGGCTTTGCAGGCTCAACCGCCTGCTTTTTTTTGACGAGTTAATGAAAAAGATTGTCAAAATTAGCTTCGTCCAGTAATCTAGTTTCTGGGTTAACTATTGAAAGTAACTCTCAATAAAGGAGGAATGATGCAAGCCTCAAGCAATATGCGCCCCGAAACAGCCCCCTGGTGGGCCGGGAATGCGCGATTGGTAAACCTCTCTGGACGCTTACTCGGCGCTCACGTTGCCCATGCTGGACTTATTGTATTCTGGGCCGGAGCCATGACCCTGTTTGAGCTGTCCCAATTTAACGCTCAAGCCCCCATGTACGAGCAAGGCCTCATCTTGCTGCCCCATCTGGCAGCCCAAGGATGGGGAGTGGGTGCTAACGGAGCCGTTATCGATACCTATCCTTATTTTGTCATCGGCGCGCTGCACTTAATTTCCTCAGCATTTCTAGGATTAGGTGGCATCTTCCACAGCACCAAAGGCCCGGAAAAGTTAGAAAAAACGGTTCCCGCCTTTGGGTATGACTGGGGAGACAAAAACAAAATGACCTCTATTTTAGGCATTCACCTAGTCTTACTCGGAGTTGGCGCGTTGCTCCTAGTTGCCAAAGCCATGTTTTTTGGCGGACTGTACGACCCCTCTGTGGAAAATGTCCGAGTCGTAACAGAACCCACCCTAGACCCTGCAAGGATTTTCGGTTATTTCTTTGGCGGTATTGGCAAGCACTGGTTAGCCAGCGTCAACAACCTAGAAGATATTGTCGGCGGGCATATTTGGATTGGGTTAATTTGCATTGCGGGTGGAATTTGGCATATCCTCACAACACCCTTTAGCTGGACAGACCGTCTGTTTATCTGGTCTGGGGAAGCTTACCTCGCCTACGGTTTGGGCGGACTGGCACTCATGGGATTTGTGGCTACACTGTTTGTTTCTGTGAATACCACAGCTTATCCCGAAGTCTTTTACGGCCCAGGTTTAGTGATTCGCCAAAATATTCTGCCTTACTTTTCTTCCCCCAACCCGGAATTAGTCACTTCGCGAACTTGGTTGGCCAACGCCCACTTCTGGCTTGCGTTCTTCTTCCTACAAGGCCATATCTGGCACGCCTTACGCGCGGCTGGCTTTGATTTCCGCAAAGGTCGGGTAATGGATGGTACGGTTGCCCCTCAATTGACGGCTTGATTTTTGCAAATAACTTGCAACTACTGGATTGAATGTCTGCTTTTTTCTGTCTAAATTGCAACTATTTCTCAATTAAGGAGAAAGATTGATGACAGCCGTAATTTCGGAAAGTCCCTATTCAGAAAAAATTCCTCAAGTAGGTTGGTGGGCAGGAAACGCTCGCCTGGTGAACCTCTCTGGCAAGCTTTTGGGCGCTCATGTGGCTCATGCGGGATTAATTGTCCTGTGGGCGGGTGCGATGACGCTATTTGAACTCTCGCGCTTGCAACCCGACCAAGCTTTATACGGTCAAGGTCTGATTCTTCTACCTCACTTAGCCACTTTAGGCTTTGGGGTTGGGGATGGCGGACAAATTGTGGATACTTATCCCTATTTTGTGATTGGCGTTTTGCACCTGGTTTCATCTACGGTATTAGGGGCAGGGGGACTCTATCACGCCCTCCTCGGCCCGGATGTTTTAGATGATAACCGCACCTTTGCTGGCTTTTTTGGCTACGACTGGAAAGACAGCGAAAAAATGACCACTATCCTGGGCATCCATTTAATTTTGCTCGGTATTGGGGCGTTGCTGTTGGTTGCCAAGGGAATGTTTTGGGGCGGACTGTTTGACCCTTGGGCCGGAAGTGGTGGAAGCGTCCGAGTAATAGCCCATCCCACGCTCAACCCCGTGCGAATTTTTAGTTATTTAGTGGGCGCTCAAGGAGCTGAAGGGCTAGCGGCGGTAGATAATCTAGAAGATGTTCTCGGCGGTCACATTTGGGTCGGTTTCCTTTGCATTGCGGGGGGACTCTGGCATATTTTCACCAAGCCTTTCGACTGGGCGCACCGCATCCTCATCTATTCTGGGGAAGCTTACCTCTCTTATAGTTTAGGCGCGATCGCCTACATGGGTTTTCTCGCCGCCTACTTCGTCAGCGTCAACAACACCGTCTACCCAGAAGCTTTCTATGGCCCGTTAGGGAGCCTCGAAACTAGCACAGGACTGGTTTCTAGCCGGGGTTGGCTGGCTTCGTTTCACTTCGTTTTAGGCATTCTCTTTCTGTGCGGACATATTTGGCACGCCATTCGCGCTAGAGGGGTAGCCGCCGGATTTGATTTCACCAAAGGTGATATCATCAGACCGATGAGCAACCCGCAAGTGGGAAATCTGGCAACGCCCATCAATTCTTCGGATTTCTCGCTGCAATTTTTAAGCAACCTCCCTATCTATCGTCGCGGTTTATCTCCTCTGTCGCGGGGCTTAGAAATTGGTATGGCTCACGGCTATTTTCTGATTGGGCCGTTTGTCAAACTCGGTCCATTACGCGATACAGAAGTTGCCAATCTTGCAGGCTTAGTGGCGGCTAGTCTTCTTGTCATTATTCTGACCGTTTGCCTTTCCCTATATGGCAGCGTTACCTACAAGAAAGAACTGCAAACTTTTCCTCGTCCTAGCTTTACCGCAACGGTGCCTCAAGTTCCCGAATCTTTACAAAATGTGGATGCTTGGAGCCAGTTTACAGGCGGTTTTCTCGTCGGAGGCATTGGGGGCACTATCTTTGCATACTTCCTCCTAAACAGCCTCAGCGTTTTTGCAAGTTTGTCTCTCTAAAGTTTTTAGGCTCTAGGCGCATACCTGGCTAATGTTCTCCTCTTCTAGAGCCTTTCCTACTCCTTCAGCATTGTTACACTATCCTAGGATTATTCATGTCTAAAGTTGGTTTATTTTTTGGGACAACGACCGGTAAAACAGAATCAGTTGCTGAAATGATTCAGCAAGAATTAGGCGAAGATGTGGTCGCGCTACACGATATCTCTAGTGCTGATGAAAGTGACTTTGAAAACTACGAGTATTTGATTGTTGCTTGTCCGACTTGGAACATTGGCGAGTTGCAAAGCGACTGGGATGGCTTTTTTCCACAACTTGACGAGATTGATTTTAGCAATAAAAAGGTTGCCTATTTTGGGACGGGAGACCAAGTAGGCTATGCCGATAACTTTATGGATGCTCTAGGAATTTTGGAAGAAAAGATTTCCGAACTAGGTGGAACCACAGTCGGATATTGGTCGGCGGAAGGCTACGACTTTACAGAATCTAAAGCCATCAAAAATGGGAAATTTGTTGGGCTAGCAGTTGATGAAGACAACCAACCGGAATTAACCGAAGAACGAGTTAAGGCGTGGGTTGCTCAACTCAAACGAGAATTTAGTCTATAACTCCCAATGAAGTGGGTAGGTTGAGCGAGGCAACTCTTGAGTTAAATTCTCTCCTACCCTTTTTTTAGACTGAAAAAACATAGAGTAACTTCCTCTACACCTCATGAAATCTATTCGGCAAAATCATGACAGTCAACTGGTTTTCTCCTCTCTACTACACCTTATTAATTGTTTTAGGGCTTAGTTTTCTTTGGAGTATTTGGCTGGCGGCTAAGGAAGCTTTTTCTAGATTGCGACGGTTGCATCAGATTCCTTGTACAAAGTGCGCGTTTTATACGGGCGACTATCGCTTAAAGTGTACGGTACGTCCTTGCGAGGCACTATCTGAAGCGGCTTGGAACTGCGTAGACTTTGAACCCACAGACTATCCGCAAATTAACTTAGATAAGATTAAGCCTCCTTGTCAAAAACCAGTTTCAAAAAAGAGCTGTCCATCTTGGATTTAAGTACAAGAATTTGGTCATTTATGGAATAGGTCAAAAGTGGTGTTGGTGTAGCTTAGGGGCGGTAAATAATCGATCGATATCAGTGCTGCTGTTATTTTTGGGCAACAACTAAACCGAGTTTCGTTGTTGTCTGTCTCTTTCTTCAAAAAGAAGGCTTGTAAAATCAAAACTTTTCAAAGACTTGAGGTCAATTTAAATGTCAGAAAAACCCGAATGTTTATGGTTAACTACTAACCCTAGCTTGCAATCCTTCGATCAACCTTTATTGCAGCACCTATCGCAACATCTCAGAATCGGGCAATGGACTTATTATCAATCTGCTGATGAGCCTTGTTCGCTAGAGATAGCACTTGAATTATTGCATGACTATTTGACCAATAACGATTCGCCCAGCATTCGCGAAGCGTCTCCATTAGACAATCCTGGTGGGAATCGTAAAATTCACCTGATTGGACATGGTACCGGGGGGTTGCTCGGCTTGCTCTACGCTGCTCGGTATCCTGAAAAAGTGAAATCTCTAACCCTACTGGGGGTTGGCGTTCATCCGGCGCTCAACTGGCACGCACACTACTACGTTTTACGCCAACTGCTACCCTGTAGCCGCTACCAAGTTCTCACCCAAATGGTACATACCCTCTTAGGGCAGCAGAGTCAAGGTACAGCCCAAGCAATCGTAAGTCTGCTAGAACGCGACTTAGACACCTCCATCTCTCCTCACTCCTTGTACAAACGGGCTAGTTTACCGCCAGTTAGAGTATCTGTCCCTTTGTTAGTGTGCGGGAGTCAAAACGATCCTATTGTCGATAGCCAGCAGATTGTGGGATGGAAATCACACCTTAAAAAGAGCGATCGCATCTGGCTAGCTCCCCAAGGCTATCACTTCTTTCACTACTTCTATCCCCAAGAAGTCGGACGAGTCATCCTCCAATTCTGGAAAGGGACTTTTACCCCCCTGTTGATTCCGAGTTGCGTTTCTGAGGCTTGAGGAAGAAAGGGAATTGGGAGTTAGGAGTTGGGAGTTGGGGAAAAGAGGGTGGGGAGATGGGGAGGTGGGGGGATTCAAGAGTGCTGAGTGGAAAGTGCTGTTGCGCTAGCTTCTGCGAAGCAGTGTGCTGAGTAGAAGAGGGTGGGCAGATGTGGGGATTCAAGAGTGCTGAGTGAGGAAAAGAGTTCTGAGTTCCGAGAAGCCTGAGAGTCAGTCAAGATTAATCCTGAATTCCCATTCTTCCCCAACCCCCAACTCCTAATTCCTAATTCCCTTCTTTCCCCCCACCCTCTTCCCCACTCGGAACTTTGTACCCTCCTCCTCTCAATGGGCAGAGCAACCGCTAAAATCAACAACAGTAAAGATTGTGATGTACCGAGTTTATGATCGACCTGTTGGATATTAAACGCGACGTTGAAACGTTGTCTGAGCGCCTGGGTAAAACCCAGGACTATCTTTGACTTACCTGCACTTCAAGCTAAAATTCACGACTTAGAGCAACTTGCAGCCCAGCCTGAGTTTTGGGACGATCAAAATACAGCCCAAACCACCCTGCAAGAGTTGAACGATCTCAAAAGCCATCAGACGCAATTTGAGCAGTGGAAAGCTAATCTAGAAGATGCTAAAGCCGTCTTGGAGTTACTGGAATTAGACGAAGACGAAGCGTTACTCCAAGAAGCACACTCTAATGTTACGCAACTGAGCCGCGAACTCGATCAATGGGAGTTGCAACAACTCTTATCGGGACCTTATGACAAAAAGGGAGCGGTTTTGAGCATTAACGCGGGTGCAGGCGGAACCGATGCTCAAGACTGGGCAGAAATGTTATTGCGGATGTATACCCGTTGGGGCGAAAACAATGGGTATAAAGTTCGCCTCACCGAGCTTTCTGAAGGCGATGAGGCTGGAATTAAGTCAGCTACCTTAGAAATTGAAGGGCGCTATGCTTACGGCTATCTCAAAGCCGAAAAAGGCACCCATCGCCTCGTGCGAATTTCCCCGTTTAATGCCAATGGCAAGCGTCAAACCAGCTTTGCAGGCGTGGAAATCATGCCTGTCTTAGATGAAGATGTGCAACTGGAGATTCCGGACAAGGATTTGGAGATTACCACCTCGCGGGCGGGCGGTAAAGGCGGTCAAAACGTGAATAAGGTTGAAACAGCCGTCCGAGTCGTTCACCTGCCTACAGGGTTAGCAGTGCGCTGTACGGAAGAACGCAGCCAGCAGCAAAATAAAGAGAAGGCGATCGCGCGTTTGAAAGCTAAACTCCTAATTGTCGCCCAAGAGCAACGGGCTAAAGAAATTGCAGACATTCGCGGTGATATCGTGGAAGCCGCTTGGGGCAATCAAATTCGCAACTACGTCTTCCACCCCTACCAAATGGTGAAAGATGTCCGCACTGGCATCGAAACCACTGGCGTCACGGAAGTGATGAACGGCGAAATAGACGCTTTCATCCAAGGCTACCTGCGGCAGGAAAATCAACTCGTCGAAACGGCCTCTTAGCAGAGAGTGCTGAGTAGAAAGTGCTGAGTGCTGAGTGAGAAGAGGATGGGAAGGTGGGAAGGTGGGGGGATGGGGGGAAGAATGGGAATTGGGAGTTGGGAGTTGGGGGTTGGGGAAGAATGGGAATTGGGAGTTGGGGGTTGGGGGTTGGGGGTTGGGGGTTGGGGAAGAAGGGAGTTGGGGGAAGAGAGAGTTTTCTAATAACTCCACAAACTTTTCCCCACTCAGCACTCAGCACTCAGCACTCTATTCCCCACTCGGAACTCGGAACTCGGAACTCGGAACTTACTCAGCACTCAGCACTCTATTCCCCACTCGGAACTCGGAACTCGGAACTTACTCAGCACTCTTTTGACTTGGACTAAAGTAGAAAGTAGCGTTTTACACTCTAATGAGGAATCGTTCAACTCGTGTCTAATCTTCCAGAAACCGAACAAAAACTCGATCCGGCGGTGAATGCAGAACCTAAGCCGACTTATGTGAAACTGGCGATGCGGAATATGGTTCGCAAGCGAGGGACTTCACTCAAACACTTTGCACTCACTACGATCGCGCTTTTAAGCGTACTTGTCGGTTTGTCGTATCTCACCCGCTAGAGACATTTAGGTTGTGGAATTCTTGAACAACCGTGATAATAGCGCCAACAACTTGCTACTTTTTGGAACTCTGAGCGTGGATGTTGAACTGAGCGTTCAAAATTGCCCTGTCGATCCCCCTTGCCCGATTTCTGATGAAACTTGGGAAAATTGGTTTGCGGCGTGGATCGAATACTTAAAAGTCCAGCAGGCGCAGCAATTTGCGTCTTTTCCCTTAGCTTGTGGTTACGAACTGAGTCTGCGGCTGACTGACGATCGCGAAATTCAATCTCTTAACGCTCAATATCGCCAGATTGACCAACCCACCGATGTTTTGGCGTTTGCAGCCTTAGAAGTCGAGACGCCAATTTCTACCGAAAGGGGTGAGTATCCGCTTTACCTAGGCGATATTGTAATTTCAGTAGAGACAGCCAATCAACAAGCTCAACAACAACAGCATTCCTTGCAATGCGAACTGGCATGGCTAGCGGCGCATGGTTTACTTCATCTTCTAGGGTGGGATCATCCCGATGATGAAACTCTAGAACAAATGCTGAATCAACAACAAAATCTCTTGCAGCTTGTTGGCATCAATGCGCCGAGTTTACAGCTCAATTGATACGGATTGCTGAAACAGAATGCTGTATTGAATGCAAAAATTGCTTGCAGTTTATCCACCGATGGACGTTTCTGACTTATGTCTAGCAAACAATTCACTTCAACCCCAACCGCCTCTAGCAAACTGACTCCCCCAAACCGAGAACTATCTTGGCGAGTCGCGACAAGCTTACTGGTGAGTTTTAGATATGCGGGTGCGGGATTATTTTACGCGTTTATGACTCAGCGTAATTTCCGCATCCATCTGATTTTCGGTCTTTTAGCCATTACGGCGGGAGTTGTGCTGCAACTCCCGTTTGTAGAAATTGCTGTAATTGGTCTGACGATTGGTTTAGTGTTGGCAATGGAACTGTTAAATACCGCCTTAGAAGCCGTTGTCGATTTAACCGTCAAACAAACCTTTCACGAACTGGCGAAAATTGCCAAAGACTGTGCGGCGGCGGCGGTTCTCGTCTCGGCACTGGCGGCGGTTTTGGTCGCAGGTTCTTTAATTTTCCCACCCTTAATTGAACGGATTCAAGCGTTTCGCTAGCGAGTGGCTGGCATTGGGTGCGATCGCCTCGGCCAACGGTTGAACTAGCGCCGTTCTCAATCTCTAAACTCAAAACGTTACAATCGAAAACCGAGCAATCATTCTGAAGGAGCGCGATCGCTTGATTATAGTTATCGATAATTACGATAGTTTTACCTATAACCTCGTGCAGTACATTGGCGAATTGGGCGCTGAACTGCCCATTGCTCAGGACATTCGCGTTTACCGCAACGATAAAATCTCTCTCGACGAAATTCGCCAACAGCAACCCGATGCGATCGTCATTTCTCCGGGGCCCGGTCGTCCAGAAGATGCAGGCATTTCCCCCGATATTATCCGCGAACTCGGATCGAATACCCCCATTTTCGGCGTTTGTTTGGGGCATCAAGCAATGGGCTTAGTCTTTGGCGGTCAAATTACCTCCGCCCCCACCTTAATGCACGGGAAAACCTCCGAGGTACATCACAACAATACAGGAGTCTTTCGCGGTCTAGAAAACCCCTTCCTCGCCACCCGCTACCATTCCCTCGTCATCGAACGCCAGAGTTGTCCAGAAGAGCTAGAAATCACAGCATGGGTAGACGATGGTACGATTATGGGCGTCCGCCATCGGAACTATCCCCATATTGAAGGCGTCCAGTTCCACCCAGAAAGTATTTTGACGCAAGCCGGAAAGCAATTGCTGCGGAATTTTTTAACCAGCATTCCCAGTGCCAAAATTGCGGTTTCTGCTTAAGCGGCGCTTAAAATAAAAACTTTCGGGAGTTCGATCCCAACCTGCACAACCCCAAATTTAGATCAAGATGATGAGACGGCGACAGTTGATGCGCTATGCGGGCGCGAGTTTGCTGACGGCGATGGGAACAACTTGGGCTTCTGGGTTCAAACCCTCCGTCGCCCAAAATAGCGATCGCCTTTCCGTTCAATGGTTAGGACATACCTGCTTTCTGTTCACCGGAGGCGGTCAACGGGTTCTAGTCAACCCCTTCCGGAATATTGGCTGCACGGCGGGTTATCGTCCCCCCAGTATTGAAACCGACTTAGTTTTAATTAGTTCGCAATTACTCGACGAAGGGGCAATTGAAACCCTACCTGGAAACCCGCGCCTCCTCTACGAACCCGGCGTTTACCAGATGGACAATAAGCAAATTCAAGGCATTCGCACCGATCACGACCGCGAAGGGGGACGCCGCTTTGGAGTTAACGTGGCTTGGCGCTGGCAACAAGCAGGCATTAACATCTTGCATTTGGGCGGCATTGCTGGGCCAATTAGCGTTGAACAAAGGATTCTTTTAGGCACCCCCGATATCGTATTTATTCCCGTGGGAGGCGGCCCGAAAGCCTACAACCCCACCGAAGCGCGTCAAGCCTTACAGACCCTTTCTCCCAAACTGGTCGTTCCCACCCACTACCGGACGCAAGCGGCTGATAATACCTGCGATATCGTAGGGCTAGATGAATTTTTGAATCTGATGGACGGTACCCCCGTTCGCCGCACCAATAGCGATACCGTAGCGCTGACCCAAGCTGACTTGCCTCGCAGCGGTTCAGAAATTAAAGTGATGAGTTATCGCTTCTAGTTTATCGATCTCTATTCCCCATGCAAGCAGAATACCGCCAACGCCGCGAACAGCTTCTTTCTAAAATCGGTCAGGGAACCGCCATCTTTCGCAGTGCCCCGACTGCCGTGATGCACCATGATGTTGAGTATGTGTATCGTCAAGATAGCGATTTTTACTATCTGACGGGGTTTAACGAACCGGAAGCCGTGGCGGTTCTTGCACCTCACCATCCCGAACATCGGTTTGTGTTATTTGTGCAACCCAAAGAACGCGACAAGGAAATCTGGACGGGGTATCGCGTGGGGATAGAGGCGGCGAAAACCCTTTACGGGGCTGATGAAGCGTATCCCATCAGCGAACTGGATGAAAAGCTGCCGCAATACTTGGAAAAAGCCGATCGCATTTACTATCATTTGGGACGCGATCGCGCTTTTAATGAAACGGTGCTTTCCCATTGGCAGCGCCAGATGGCCCAATATCAAAAACGGGGAGTGGGCCCAACCGCCTTAGAAGATGCGCGGGTTGTCTTGCATCCCCTGCGGATGGTGAAAAGCGAGGCCGAAATTGAGCAAATGCGGAAAGCGATCGCCATTTCCGTTGAAGCCCATAACCATGCTAGAGCGATCGCCCATCCCGGTCGCTATGAATACGAAATTCAAGCCGAAATGGAGCATCTGTTCCGCTTGCGCGGCGGAATGGGGCCAGCTTATCCTTCAATTGTGGCAACCGGGGCGAATGCCTGCGTGCTGCACTACATTGAAAATCAGGCCCCCCTGCAAGCAGGCGATCTGCTGCTGATTGATGCTGGATGCTGCTACGACTACTACAATGGCGATATTACCCGCACCTTCCCCGTTAGCGGCAAATTTAGCGGCGAACAAAAGGCCTTATACGAAATTGTCCTAGAGGCGCAAAAAAGCGCGATCGCCCAAGTACAACCCGGCAACCCCTACAATCAGTTTCACGAGACTGCCGTGCGCGTCCTTGTCGAAGGCTTAATTGAAATCGGACTCTTAGCCGGAGATATCGACGAAATCATCCAAGAAGAGAAATATAAACCCTTCTACATGCATCGCACCGGCCACTGGTTAGGCTTAGACGTGCATGACTGCGGCGCATACAAACACAACGAAGAAACCTGGATCGCCCTCCAACCCGGACATATTCTCACCGTTGAACCCGGCTTGTATATCTCCCCAGACATTGAACCCGCCGAGGGACAACCCCCTGTGAGCGATCGCTGGCGCGGGATCGGCATCCGCATCGAAGATGACCTCCTCGTCACCCCAACAGGCCATGAAGTCCTCACCGCAGGCGTCCCCAAAGCCATCGAAGACCTCGAACAACCCGGTTGAATCTCTAGCCCTCTTAGAAACTATTGTTTGGCGTGCGGGTACCCTTAGAATTAAGGAAGTTCAAACGAGGGTCAACGCACCAATTGGCGTGCAATTCTACCGGAGAGAGCGTTATGGCAGCCAGCGAGGAATTCAAGCAAGCCATCAAAACAGGCAACCTGAAACAGGCCCTGCAATTGGCAATCAGCGAAGCACCTGAGATCGAAATTACCACCTGGGTTAGCGCCGCTAATCCCTACCATCCCACCCAACCCGCACCCGATAAAGTTTTACCGGGATATCAGATGCGAACCCGGATTAACATTGTTGAGGGAGATATTGACACCGAAGTTGGCAGCCAGTTTGTCGGAAACGGCCCCTACACCAACTTACGAGAATTCCACGTTCAACAAATTTGGGAAAGCCGGGAGATGATTCAGAAAAACTTAGAAAATCTGCAACAACTCTTTGCAATTCTAGGGCATACCTTACCCAAGCTCTCCCAAACTTCAGAATTGGATGCTTCCGAACAATCGCAATCTCACCTCTTAAACGCTTCAGATGTCTAACCTGAAACCCCAACCCTGAACAACAGTGGATGGGTCGATTAGCATGGTGAGAGGTCTCTAACCGATGCATTTTAACTTTGGCTTGGCGCATTTAGAACAATAGGGGATATCCTCATGGCAGCAAGTGATGACTTTAAAGCGTTGATTCGAGCAGGGAAACTTGCTGAAGCCTTAAAAACGGCCTTAAGTGAGTCGATTGAACTAGACATCGCCACCTGGGTTTCCCTTGCCGATCCCTATGGCACGGAACAACAAAACCCCGAAAGCGCCTTACCCGGACATCGCATGAAAACCCGCATCAATATTGTTGATGGGGATATTAATACTGAAGTGGGTAGCGTCTTTGTGGACAATAGCGCCTTTGCTGAATTGCGCGAGTTTCACATCAGCCAAATTAAGGCCAGCCATGAGATTATCCAGCGCAACCTTTTGAGTTTGCAAAAACTCTTCAGCTTGTGGATTGAAATGCAAGAGCATAATTTCGATCCCAGCAGCCTTGGACTAGATTGGTCAAAAGTAACCGATTCTCAGCTTGCAGCGCCATCCCCGGTTAGAGAACAACTTCCCCCAAGCAGTCCGTTTGACGAGTCTCAAAACCTAGCAGAGTTCCCCCTCGACGACACGCAAGCACCCCTAACAGAGGCGTTTCCCGTCCATTTAGAAGTCTCAGCACCCTTTGACGAGGTTAAGGATTCAGGCGAATTTACAGCTACCCTGCCACCAGAAACTGCATTAGATCGAGAAGCACCCGTGTCAGATACGGGTGAAGATCGCCTAGACGATCGCGATCGCGAAGCGCTTGAAGAGTTTGATGCGGAATTATTTGCAGACTCCTTTGACGACGAGACAGAGGAATCTCAACCCCTAGAACCTCTGCCAACCCAAGCCTCAATGACGCCGCCTGTCGATCCCCTAGGGGAAATTTTCGATCGCGAAGATACGGCGATCGCCACCAATCTCCCAGACGAGGTAGAATCGGCAGTAGAACCCAATCCCATCCTAGATCGAGCGATTGAAGCCGATTTACAGGATGCCCTACAAGAAGAGATAGAAACCCTAGAAGAAATCTCCCCAACTGCTGATAACTTGGAGCCACAACCTGAGTTAGAAACAGAACAATCCCCAGAAGCGCTGAAGATTGACAGCGAACTCCTAGACGAATTTGACGCAGCCGAAGCCGTCTTTTGGGAAGAAGAAACCCCTGAAATCGATCTGTCACAAGAAGACGTTGCTTCCCCAGAGGTGGCTGTTACTCCCGAAGAAAACACCCGACTTTCAGCTATTGAAGAACAAGATATCCTCAGCAAGCTTAACGGGACAGATGAATCTGCCTTTTGGGAAGCACCAGAAACTCAGGAATCCCCAGACGAATTTGACGCAGAAACAGATTTAGCATCGCTAGCAGTTCCCCTAACTGATAGCGCCTTATTAGACGAACTAGGCGATACCGAGGAAATTTTAGACACCGAGAATTTGCAGGCGTTTCCTGAATTTGCTGCAACGGATGAATTCCCAGAAACAGAAGAATCGGCAATTGCTGAAGACTTGTCTCCCTTCACCACTGAAGATATCGCCACCTTTACAGAAGAAATAGAAACTCCTTTAAGTGACGATCATTTATTGGGAGATTTAAGCGATGACGAATTAACTTCAGAAGCAGACTATTTCTTAGACGACGAACAGATACAAACCTCCGAAGCATCCTCCCCGTTTGCCGTTTCTGAAACAGAATTAATTTCTGAAGAGCAAGCGTTCTCCCCCTTTGACTTGTCAGGAACTCAAGCAGAAGATATTGAAGAACTTCCTGAATTTAACTCTGAAGACTTAACCGCAGAAGAGTTGGGAATGGAAGATGATTCAGCATCCTTGGGAATATTAGAAGAACAGCTTGAGGAAGAGGCAGGCTTGACTGAAGAAGCTGAATGGTCTTTAACAGATGAAGCTCTCTTAGAAGAGCTTGATAATACTGAAGATTCAGATAACTTTTTTGTCTCTGAAGAAAACGAAGACTTATCGCCATTTGAAAGTAGCGAAATGTCTGCTGGATTTTCAGAACTCCCTTCAGAAGATGCTTTTGCTGAACTCGATGATTTAGCAGATTCCGAAGCGCGATCGCCATTTGAAGAACTAGAAACGACTGAAGAATCAGAAATATTCTCGACAGCGGAAACTCCCTTCGACAACTTAGAAGAAACCGAAGACTTTGGGGAAACAGATAGTTTATTTGTCTATCCCTCAGAACTATCGAGAACGATAGAGGAAGTCTCCCCATTTGAGATAGAGGAAGAATCCCAAGCGGAATTCTCATCTCCATTTGAAGACTTGGAAACGTTAGAAACGACTGAAGAATCAGAAATATTCTCGACAGCGGAAACTCCCTTCGACAACTTAGAAGAAACCGAAGACTTTGGAGAAACAGATAGTTTATTTGTCTATCCCTCAGAACTATCGAGAACGACAGAGGAAGTCTCCCCATTTGAGATAGAGGAAGAACCCCAAGCGGAATTCTCATCTCCGTTTGAAGACTTGGAAACGTTAGAGACGGCTGAAGAGTCAGAAGCCTTCTCGACAGCGGAAACTCCCTTCGACAACTTAGAAGAAACCGAAGACTTTGGGGAAACAGATAGTTTATTTGTCTATCCCTCAGAACTATCGAGAACGACAGAGGAAGGCTCCCCATTTGAGATAGAGGGAGAATCCCAAGCGGAATTCTCATCTCCGTTTGAAGACTTGGAAACGTTAGAAACGACTGAAGAGTCAGAAGCCTTCTCGACAGCGGAAACTCCCTTCGACAACTTAGAAGAAACCGAAGACTTTGGAGAAACAGATAGTTTATTTGTCTATCCCTCAGAACTATCGAGAACGACAGAGGAAGTCTCCCCATTTGAGATAGAGGAAGAATCCCAAGCGGAATTCTCATCTCCATTTGAAGACTTGGAAACGTTAGAGACGACTGAAGAGTCAGAAGCCTTCTCGACAGCGGAAACTCCCTTCGACAACTTAGAAGAAACCGAAGACTTTGGGGAAACAGATAGTTTATTTGTCTATCCCTCAGAACTATCGAGAACGACAGAGGAAGTCTCCCCATTTGAGATAGAGGAAGAACCCCAAGCGGAATTCTCATCTCCGTTTGAAGACTTGGAAACGTTAGAGACGGCTGAAGAGTCAGAAATATTCTCGACAGCGGAAACTCCCTTTGCAATAGATGAAGAGCAAGAAGAGGAATTCTCTTTAGATTTAGATGCGGAGACTCTAGAAGAAGGTGAGGAAGCCAACCTAGAAGCGTCATTTTCACCGTTTGAGACGAGTTTAGAAGCGGATGAACTACAGCCAAGTGCTTTCTTAAGCGAGTTTGAGGAGTCTGATAAGGCTGAAGGTGAAGTTATCCCTGAGTTAACCGCTTCAGAGATGACACCAGAAATAGACTTTTTTGCAGAGACAGAGGAAGCAGAACCAAGTGCTTTGTTGAGTGAGTTGGAAACCGCTAGCACTGAAGAATCTCTCTGGGAAGAAACTCCCGCAACTCCCTCACTAGAATTAGTGGAGGAAACGGAAGAGGAATCTTTGTGGGAGGAAAATCCCATTGCAGAAAGCTTGCTATCAGAAGAGGAATCTCTCTGGGAAGAAACTCCCGCAACTCCCTTACTAGAATTAGTGGAGGAAACGGAAGAGGAATCTTTGTGGGAGGAAAATCCCATTGCAGAAAGCTTGCTATCAGAAGAGGAATCTCTCTGGGAAGAAACTCCCGCAACTCCCTCACTAGAATTAGTGGAGGAAACGGAAGAGGAATCTTTGTGGGAGGAAAATCCCATTGCAGAAAGCTTGCTATCAGAAGAGGAATCTCTGTGGGAAGAAACGCCTGCGACGCCTTCACTAGAATTAGTGGAGGAAACAGAAGAGGAATCTCTGTGGGAAGAAACGCCTGCGACGCCTTCACTAGAATTAGTGGAGGAAACAGAAGAGGAATCTTTGTGGGAGGAACAATCGCGATCGCCGTTTGAGTTAGAATCCCTAGACGACACAGAATCATCGCTTTGGGAAGAAACGCCTGCAACTCCCTCACTAGAATTAGTTGAGGAAACAGAGGAAGAAGCTCTCTGGGAAGAACAATCGCGATCGCCGTTTGAGTTAGAATCCCTAGACGACACAGAATCATCGCTTTGGGAAGAAACGCCTGCAACTCCCTCACTAGAATTAGTTGAGGAAACAGAAGAGGAAGCTCTGTGGGAAGAACAATCGCGATCGCCGTTTGAGTTAGAATCCCTAGACGACACAGAATCATCACTTTGGGAAGAAACGCCTGCGACGCCTTCACTAGAATTAGTGGAGGAAACAGAAGAGGAAGCTCTGTGGGAAGAACAATCGCGATCGCCATTTGAGTTAGAATCCCTAGACGACACAGAATCATCGCTTTGGGAAGAAACTCCCATTGAAGAAGACATACTAGCCGAAGAAGAATCTCTCTGGGAAGAAACGCCAGCCTTTAACCCTGCTAGCGAAGTAGAAACCGAACTTCTACCGTTTGAAACCCACCCAGAAAACCTAGAAACCTTGTGGGAAGAGCCTCCCCTCTCAGAAAATAACCATTTACCGTTGGCAAATCCAGCTTGGGAAATACCCGCAGAAGAAGAAGAAGTTGATATTGATTCAGAATTCGATGCGATCGCTCAAGAAGTCAATGCAGAGCTTCTCGAATCTTTTAATCTAGAACTAGAACCAGAACCCTCAGCAGAGATTGACGAAACCTCCTTTGACGAAATTCTTCTCGCCGATACCAACACCCCCTCTGAAGAACTCCCAGACATCACGGCTGAGGAAGAAACAGAAATTCTTCAATCCTTTGAACCCGAACAAGAAGGACTAGATCCCCTGTGGGAAGTGACAGACAGCCTCAGCGCTAAAGAAACTCCAGCCGATCCATTAGAAACAGATGTATGGGAAGATAACGTTTTTGAGACAACCTCAGAATTAGCCGGTGTCAGCGATGAAGAAGAAGCAGAGATTCTCAAAGCCTTTGAGCCAGAAGAACTAAACTCTCCTTGGGAAGAACCTCAACCCACAGCGGGTAATTTACAAGACACCATCATCTTTGGCGAAGAACAACTCGGTAGCACCCTCGACGCCGAAGAAGATGCAGCTTGGGATCAACTCGATCCCTTCGCAGAAGAAGCCGAACTTTCATCCTTGACACTCGACGACGAAGACGAGCAACTTCTCCAAGCCTTTGAACCCGAATCAGAAGAAACCGCTTTTTCTGAAATGGACGAACCCCTACCCTATGCGGGAATTAGCACGAATTCAGCCGATGAAGAATTGCTCTCGGTGTTTGATGATGCTGAGGATTTGGCTATTTTTGGAGAAGAGGAAGCTAGTCGCAATCAAACTGAAGCCGTACTTGCAGATTTAAATGCTCCCCTTCCTGAAATGGATGCTTGGGATGAGCTATCAGACACAGAAGCTAGCGAACTAGAGAACGCTCTAGAAACAGATGCATTTGCAGATTCATCCTGGGAAGAAGACGCCTTTGGGGTAGAAGCCATTCCATCAGAAACCTTAATGGATGAAGACGAATTGCTCGCAGCGCTAGAAACTGATGAGGAAACCCTTGAGGAGGCGGACACTTCCGGCTACGATCGATCCGATCCCTTTGCGTCCTTGCTAGACGAGGATCTGCAAGAAGATGAGCCTTCCTTGGGTTTATCCACAGGCGCAACAGACCTTAGCGCCGATGAAGATCCGCTAGCCGATCTGTTTCCGGATGAATCGTTAGATGAGTTCGATCCGTTTGCTAGCCTGGAAACTGGGGATCTAGACTCAGAAGAAATGGATTCCGATCCATTTGCTGATTTGGGATTATCAGCTTCCGAGACGCAGAACAACCCTCCGCCTCCTCGCAATCCTAATCCCTAGTATCCTCAACCAATCAGGAGATGAACCGTGGCGATCAAAACGCGGAATACTCACTCAGGAAACGACTTGGTGGCGAGCCATGATGGACTTCCACCAGAGATCGTGGTTCCCGAATTGCAGAAGCACTATACTAACTTCGTGCAATCCTTGGGACAAGTTCTCACCGATATTACCGCACTAGAAGTGAGTACGATGGTTGTATCGCACATCAGCGCGAGTAAGTTTATTCCAGAAGAAGCTTATCGCGACATTTACGAAATTCCGGACAATGGGGATACTCAATATTTTCGCGATCGCCAAATCCCAGAAAGCCTTTATCCCCAATATCTCGCGATTCGTCGAAAACTGATCGCGGCTTATCAGCGCATTCCCCTGTCTCTGGATCAACCCACCTCCAACTGGACAGAAACGCTTCCTAACCCCAATAACCCTAACGATACCCCCAGAGTCCAAAGCCTCCTCAGCGATCCGCGATTTTTACGCGGGTTGCGAAAAATCAGCGAAATTAAAACTTCGCTCGATCAATATGACGGAAACTTCCCCCTCAATCATCTCATTTACGCTCAAACCGTAATGCAGTTAGATGGCGATATCCTCCACCGCTATCATCAAGGATTGCTAGAACAGGAAAACCGCGAATTACTGATTAAAATTCACCAGGAAGGCGTCATTTCTGGCGAAAAGCAGTGGCGGGGAGTCATTGGCTTTATGGTCGATTTTGTGCAAATGTTGCTGCACAAACAAGCAAATTCTGCTTCGCTTCCCCCTACTAGCCGCTAGTTAACCCGTGTAGGTAGTTCAGGACCCTCATTAAAGGACGAGCAGACATAGGTGGCTTTTCTACTTCTCCTAGGACTGTTCAAGCGCTCATCAGTCAAACCCAAGGCTCCTTCTGTACAATACATCCGTATTGAGGAAGGACAAGTTTTCTTCTATCTCAACCCGCTCATTCTCAGCGAAATTCAAGAGGGAAAAAAGCAAGGAACTCCCCTACCGCTATCTGAGGAGTTGCTTTGGAATACTCAACAATTACTGGCGGTTGACGTTCAACAGACGTATGCTTACCCTCAGTCTGGATTAACGTTTTGTACCTATTACGTTGAACCCCAGTCAGACTCGCAGGTGTCTCCAGAACTGAGTAAATGGCGCGAAAAAGGTCAAATTGCGGTTCGTACTGTTCTCTCATTGGAAGGTGAGATTTTACATCAGATTGATTGTCACTATCTCTCCCATCCCCAATGTTTGGAACTGCTGAGGACTCATCACTGGTTGATCGCTCAAATTCTGAAGAATGTGCCGACTGCATCTCCTGATATTGTAAGGTTCAGCACTCGCCGCTTCCCTAGGACAATTCGCGAGGCACTCCCCATCGGACTTGCACTCCTGTCAGTTGCAGGTGCTGTTGGTGCGATCGCTCTTTTCTATCTCAACATCATTCCCCTAATTCCAGCATCCATTGTCATTGGCCTATTGCTCCTCTATCCCCTCTATAAGCTGATTCAGTGGCTTCTCTCCTGAGTTAAGAGTGCTGAGTGTAAAGTGCTGAGTGCTGAGTGAGTTCCGAGTTCCGAGTTCCGAGTTCCGAGTGGGGAAGAGGATGGGGAGGTGGGGAGATGGGGGGATTTCTTAGTGCTGAGTGTAGAGTGCTGAGTGCTGAGTAGGAAAGGAAGTGCTGAGTTCTCAGTGTGTCTAGAGCAATAGCCGCTTTACCTTTAATCTCCCTAACTCCCAACTCCCTTCTTCCCCCAACCCCCAACTCCTAACTCCCAACTCCCTTCTTCCCCCAACCCCCAACTCCTAACTCCCAACTCCCTTCTTCCCTAACCCCTAA
>NZ_MJGC01000061.1 GCF_001746915.1 Desertifilum tharense IPPAS B-1220 | reverse complement strand
ACTATTTCAGAAACTTGATAATTGGATAAAAGTTCTAATAAAATTGATAAAGTTCTATTGGAGTTTGATAAAATTTCAGTAGATTTGCGATCGACAGATTCCACTTGTTCTGCCATCTTTTTGATCGTTTCTTCTAAATCCTTTAACAATCCTGTGATAGTCGTTTCCATCACTCCCAACTTCTGACACACTTCAGCGAAACCAGAATTAATCTGTTGAGAAATTTTCGTAAAAACGGCTTGCTGTTGCTCGTCTGTACTCTTTAACTGGGTTTCTAGTTCGTGGATATGCTTTAAAACTGATTGAAAACTCTCCTGCTGATTCTCTTGGAGTTTTTCTAACTCTGCTTTCGTACCCGTGAGTAACTGCAAGGTTAATCCGGCAAAGGCTTTGCCATCTTTTACAAAGTCCTCTTTAAGAGTTTCGCGTAAAGCTTTGGGGAAGTTTTCATGCAGTAACTTGGCGACTTCTTTACGAACTCCATCATCAATTACAATCCTGTCTTCTGGACAGGTTGCTATAGTTAATCGCCTAAAAATAGCCTCCCAGTCTTCCGAGAGAAGGTTGCCATCTTGGGTGAGGCTGTATTCTTCCGGGGTGAGGAATTGGTCAAGTTTGGCTTCTCTTAATTGCGGGTAGCGTTCTTGGGTGAGTTCCTGTTGGGCAATTTTCACCCAGTTATCTTTAGCGTAAGCAGCGATTTTCATTAAGTTACTGTGGGTTTCGCCTTGGTATGGCTTGGCAGCTAAGATAATGACGACAGCGATCGCTTTTCCCACCGCTTTCGTTAAATGTTCATTCTCTAAAGAAATGTGATCGGAATCTTTCCCTGGTGTTAAGGCATCGATCGCAGCATCGATCGCATTAGCAGTATTTCCCGACGATATGTTTACTAACGCAGTTGCTAAGACTACTGGCAAAACAACCTGTCCCCCAGTGAGGGATGCTGTAAGCGCCAAGCCACCTAATACAAATGTACTACCAATAGTTAATTTAACGAGCGATCGCCTAACACCCATACGCCCCTCATCCTGGCTTTGTTCAATAAAAAGAGCAAATGAAAAAAGTAGTATCCAAACATACAACTTTCAACGAGAAACTACCGTCTTCTCCTACCACCCAAGACCCAACCCCTCTGGTGTGCATCCTTTACACTGAGATGCTATCTCTATAACTAAGGTCAGCCTGAATTCGCTCATCGAAGCCCGTATTCTCCCATTATGCGATCGCTCTCCCGCTCTGTCCATCAAGTCCACTTCATCACTCGCTACTGCGCGCGATCGCCACTAGCTCATCAATCACTTGGGAAGCGGGGATCGGTTGGTTTTGCAGCCATTCTACGGTTTCTGGGGAGAGGGAGAAGAGCTTGCGAACCCTGGTTTTCTTGCGGCTTTGCGGCCCTTTCTGAAGATTCGCCTTCGAGTTGGGATGCTGACCCCGCTTAGGCTTGTCCTCGGCTAACTGAATCTCCTCTAGGGGCAGGAGGCGATCGCACTTTGTCTTCACATAATAGCAACCGCGATCGCCCTGACAGACCTCCGCCACCTCAAACATCGCGTACTCATAAAAGCTGGGATCGCCTAGCTGCAAGCGATAGATGACTTTTTGACCGGGCTTAAGTTTAGAAAAGTTAGCATTCATTGACATCTTTCGATAGGGTATATACAGTTGGATCAGAAAGGTAATTATTTATACAAACGGAGATACACAAATGTGTAAGGAAGCCTATGACGCCTTAAATCATTTAGCACAGAGATTTCATCAAACGATCGGTACAGAAGGTCAAGCCAGTGAAATAGAAGCGGCTCAAATTGTTGCAGAATATATCAATGCTCTCAGCAATCAATTATCCGATGAAGACTTGGTAAAAGCACTCGATGAATTTCGTACTGGACAAGACCGGATGAAACGCGCTGCAACTACCATTAAACTCTGGCAAGACAGCGATGAAGGTCAAGCCAAATCGGTAGAGTTCCAACGGTTCATTGCCGATCTTTATGCTAGGATGTCTTACCCCAAAGCCGGATAAAATAAAATATTTTTTTAGATTGACTGCTGACCCTAGTCGGTTGGCAGTTATAATTTTTTGATTGATTGAGTAAAAATAATGTTTCAAAATATACTATAGGTTTAAGCTAGAGCGATCGCATTCTTCGCTTCAAAACGATCAAACATGGCACAGTTACCCATAGACGTAGTTACAACAGTTTTAGAATTACAGCGACAGCTTTTAGAGGTCATCCATCAATCCTCCATCACAGGGTTTCAAATTTTCCAACAGTACGGAGAAACAGAAACCACTTTAATTGTTTTAGAAGACCTTGATCATGTTCGCGAAAAAGCAAATCTTTACTACTCGCGATTTTCGACACTGCTAGTACGCATTGCTGAGTCACAACCCACTCCCGATCCTGCTATGCTGGAGTTGCTCAATCGTTCAATAGAGATGGCACAAGCCACCATAGAAGCCACAGAAGCTACCATTCAAGAAGAAAGGAGAAATTTTAACTTATTATGACTCAGCAGTCACCTTTTCCAAACATTGAAAACGTTAAACAAACTTCTACTAAGATAAAAGAACTTTGCAGTCGGGCTGATGCAGAAATTCTAATTTTAGATCATCTCATTGCCCAACTAGAAGCGCAAAATTCTTCTTCCCCTCTGTCATTTTACCGGCTCAAGGAAGCAAAACGCTTCCTTAAGCTAGAATCTCCTACAGAACAAAGTCCAGAGTCTTCCCGACAATAAAGTAAAATATCCTAAATCCCTTAACGGCCCAAAAGCTACAGTAGGTTGGGTTGACGTAGGAAACCCAACACCAGGGTTAATCGGCTTCCTACTTTTCCTGAGTTTTCTAACGGCCCAAAAGTTTATCGCGAAGATGCTTAATGCGATCGCGATATTTCGCCGCCTCCTCAAACTCCAGATTTTTCGCCGCTTCCTTCATCTTCGCTTCTAGCTGCGTCACCAGTTGGGGAATCTCTTCTAGAGGTAACTCATCCGCTTGTTCGTAAACCACCTCCAACTGTTGAGCATTCAAGCGCCGCGACACATCCAGAAACGCCAGAATAGAATTACTCGCCTTTTTAATAATCGGTTGCGGCGTAATCCCATGCAACTTATTATAAGCGGTCTGAATTCCGCGCCGTCGTTCCGTTTCTTCCATCGCTTTAATCATGCTATCGGTCAGATTATCCCCATAGAGAATTGCCTGACCCCGGACGTGACGCGCTGCGCGTCCAATAGTTTGAATTAACGACCGTTCGGCCCGCAAAAACCCTTCCTTATCTGCATCTAAAATTGCCACTAGGGAGACTTCCGGTAAATCTAAACCTTCTCGGAGTAAATTCACCCCAATTAAGACATCAAACTCGCCATTTCGTAACGCTTGAATAATTTCAATCCGTTCAATCGATTGAATCTCGGAATGGAGATAGCGAACCTTAATTCCGCGTTCTTGTAAATATTCCGTTAAATCCTCCGCCATCCGCTTCGTTAGGGTTGTCACCATTACCCGTTCGTCGCGTTTGATTCGTTCTTTGATTTCCCCTAAAAGGTCATCCACCTGACCCTCTGTAGGACGGACAAAAATCTCTGGATCGATTACCCCGGTTGGACGAATCACCTGTTCCACAATGCGACCGTCTGATTGTTCAATTTCCCAATTTCCCGGCGTTGCGGAAACGAAGATGCATTGATTCACCTTCGTCCAAAACTCTTCTGCTTTCAACGGACGATTATCCGCTGCTGAAGGTAAACGAAATCCATGATCGATTAATACCCGCTTGCGAGATTGGTCGCCATTGTACATCCCGCGAATTTGGGGAATAGTGACGTGAGATTCATCAATCACCAATAGCCAATCTTTAGGAAAATAATCAATTAAACATTCCGGCGGTTCTCCGGCTTGGCGTCCGGCGAGATGGCGCGAATAGTTTTCTACGCCATTACAATATCCCACCTCGCGCAGCAATTCTAAATCGTATTTGGTGCGCTGTTCTAAACGCTGTGCTTCTAAGAGTTTCCCTTCGCTTTCGAGCTGAATCAACCGTTCTTTGAGTTCGGCTTCAATGGCATAACACGCCTCTTCTAAGCGTTCCTCTGGGGTGACAAAGTGACGCGCTGGGTAGATATTTAACGCATCCATACTTTGGAGAATTTCCCCAGTTACGGGGTCAACATAGCGAATAGCCTCAATTTCGTCCCCAAAGAACTCGACGCGCACGATCCGATCCTCGTAGGCGGGCCCAATTTCCAGGACATCGCCGCGTACCCGGAATTTACCGCGCCCCATTTCCATATCGTTGCGGCTATATTGAATCGAGGCCAGATCGCGCAGCAGTTCGCGCTGGTTGAGTTCTTTCCCCATCCGCAGGGGGATGGAGGCTTTCAGGTATTCTGAAGGCATCCCCAAGCCGTAAATGCAGCTAATGGAGGCTACCACGATCGCATCTCGGCGTTCAAATAGCGATCGCGTCGCCGAGTGGCGCAGCATATCAATCTCATCGTTAATGGAAGCCGTCTTTTCAATATAGGTATCGCTAACCGGGATATACGCCTCTGGCTGGTAGTAGTCGTAATAGCTAATGAAGTATTCCACCGCGTTTTCTGGGAAGAACTCGCGCAACTCATTACACAACTGCGCCGCCAGGGTCTTATTGTGCGCTAAGACGAGAGTAGGTTTGCCAATACGAGCGATGGTACTGGCGATCGTGTAGGTTTTCCCGGTACCCGTCGCGCCGAGAAGGGTCTGAAAGCGATCGCCAGCTTGCAAACCTTGGGTTAATTGCGCGATCGCACTGGGTTGATCGCCTGTGGGTTGAAACGGTGCTTTGAGAACAAAAGGCTTCATATACGCGTCAATCAGCGCAGCTTCTCTATACTAGGCAAATCTTGCCCCATTGGGTTCTCCCCCCGGTAAAAAAAAACCGACCCCGCCAGGGCCGGCCCGTCTTCAGTAATGAAGTCTCCATCTGTCTCTCATCATGTCGCCTAAAGGGTAGAGTAAACTACCTCCTAAAGGGAGAGATCTCTGTAAATATTCGTGCTATACAAAGCGAACTTCCCCAGAGAACCCAACCGTCTAAAAATGGCTCTAGCCTTTACGCTACAAGGGACGGATGCTAATTCAGCAGATGGGTATGGAGATGAACTCAGATCGTTATTGAGGGGGTTGTACTTCTTGAGAATCCCAAACCGCCAGGTAGATCATCAGCCAGCGGTCTAACTCGCCTTGGGATATTCGATTTTTGGGAAACTTTCGATCTAAAATGGCGCGAACGGACTCGTAATCGAGCCTAGACGCGCGATCGGGTGGGTTTGGCGCAGTGGGTTGGGAAACCTGCAAGCGTGCTTCACAGGCTTGAATCACCCAATCTTTAGCGTCAATCTGTTCAATTGCGGCTGCGTTCTGAATGCGTTCTATCAACTCAGCAGGGAAAGACCAATCGAATTGACTCTCAGGGTTCATGATTCTCTAAAAGCAACATAGCAACCGACTTTAAGGATTTAAAGTACCATTGGCGTTACAGCCAAACGTTCTAAAACCTGGTGATGCATTTCTAAGCGCTTTTCTAGGGCTTCTACTTTAGCGGCTAAACTGGCAAGTTCGGACGAACTGCCCGGTTGAGTCGTTGAGACTTCCAACCCTAAACTAGCTTTAAGCGCATGAATCGCAAAGCTATTGATGCTGACTCCTGTCGTTTCAGAGACTTCTTTGAGAGCATCAAATAACTCTGGATGGCGATCGAGTCTGAGGTTAAGCTGAATGCGTTCCAAACTCATTGGATAAACCTTGACAAGCGAATAACACTAGGCTAGCGCATTCGCGATTCACTCTTGCAATTTCACCCGATTTCGGCATATTTATTTATTAGAGAACTTAATCCACCAGGCGAACCTTGCCACAATTCACGGCTTGAGAGATTTGTTCAATGAGATCCAGTTCTTGGCTGCTCAGAGCAAAGTCCTGTAGCAACAACGTTAACAGATATTGATGTTGGCGGGTCAATTGGCGCGATTTGAACACTTGTTCAGCCACTTGAGCCACGTAAGGGATTGATGCTAAGTAAATGGCAGCGTTCATATCTCGTTAGCACTTGCGTGAGACACCCTAATTTCTAGTATGACCAATTTCGGGTGGCTCGGTCGTGATAGATTGATGGAGTTCTAGTGAGGCTGATTGGAGATTTGTGCGATCTACGACACAACTTGACGGCGATCGCGATCTCAACTCGCCGCATCATCGGTTTGGAGAGTTATGCAACCGAACAGCACTGCTCGCTATACCAAAGCCTTAACTGAATTCCTCAGTACCCCCCTAGAAACCGTCTTAGCGCGTTGTTTGCACCACTCTCCCGAACAGGCAGTTGTGGAATTGTTCCATAGCGCGATCGCCACTGTCCCAGCCTATCAAGCCTTTATCCAAGAACGGGAGATTGACCCGACGGTTATTCAAAACTTTACAGATTTCCAAACCCTTCCTTTAACAACCAAACAAAATTATCATCGCCAATATCCCCTAACTGACTTATGCCGCCACGGTCAGCTAGAATGGTGCGATACCATTGCAGTCTCCTCCGGTTCCACTGGACAACCCACTTTTTGGCCGAGGTTTGCTAGCGATGAATTGCATATTACCACCCGGTTTGAGCAAATCTTTCGCGAGAGTTTCCAAGCCGATACTCGCCGTACCCTGGCGGTGGTTTGCTTTACCTTGGGAACCTGGGTGGGGGGAATGTTTACCACTAACTGCTGTCGCTACCTGGCGCTGAAAGGCTACCCCATTACAGTTGTGACGCCGGGAAATAACCTCTCAGAAATCTTTCGCGTTGTCCAAGCGTTGGGGGATAGCTTTGAGCAAGTGGTTTTATTAGGATATCCCCCTTTTTTAAAAACCGTCGTCGATAACGGGATGGCTCAGGGCATTGAGTGGGGGCGCTATCAGATTAAGATGGTATTTGCTGGGGAAGTGTTTAGCGAAGAATGGCGAGATTTAGTGGCTCAACGTATTGGCGCAACCTCCCCCTATTATGATTTTGCTGCAATGTACGGGACTGCGGATGCGGGGGTTTTGGGGAATGAAACGCCACTGAGTATTTGTATCCGTCGCTTTTTAGCCGCACATCCCCAAGCCGCTAAAGCCTTATTCGGCGAGTCGCGCTTACCCACCTTAGTTCAATATGACCCGTTGAGTCGTTTTTTTGAAGTCCAAGAGGGAACCCTGCTGTTTTCTGGCGATAATGGTATCCCTCTGTTGCGCTATCACATTAACGATACGGGGGGAATTATTCCCTACGAGCAAATGCTAGCGTTTTTGAATGATTATGGTTTCGATCCGGTGGCGGAGTTGCACTCCCAAAGAGGGATTCATCCGTTACCCTTTGTGTATGTCTTCGGACGATCGGATTTTACCGTCTCGTTCTTTGGCGCGAATATTTATCCGGAGAATGTTACGGTGGGCTTAGAACAACCCACGATCCGCGAATGGGTGACGGGTAAGTTTGTGTTACAAGTACAAGCCGATGAAAATCAAGACCGCTATCTATCGGTTGTGGTAGAGTTAGCGCCAGGGGTAACGGCTACTGAGGAGAGGGAAAAGGCGATCGCACTTTCGATCCAATCTCAGCTTCTCCGACTCAATAGCGAATTTGCCAATTATGTTCCCCCAGAGTATCAGCAACCTCAAATTACTCTAACCCCAACGGGCGATCCAGAGTATTTCCCCGTTGGCGTCAAGCATCGCTATACCCGGAAATAACCCGCTTTTTCGCAATCGTCTAATAATTGTAGGACAAACGGCCAAAGTCTAGGCGCGCCCTCTTTAACAGCACTAATGCGCTTCATAATGCGATCGCGCGTTACCCCATGCAATTTCCAAGTTCCCCCTTGGGTTTGCTGGTTGTGCAAGACGGGCTGCAAACAGTCTAACGCTTTGGCGTAGCGAGAATCAATCGTTTCCTGGGCTTCGTATTCATCCCAGAGTTGGCGCAACTGTTGTCCTTGTACTGGGGGAAGCAAGCCAAACAAGCGTTCGGCGGCTTTAATTTCGCGCTCGGCTTTATCTAAGTTACCGCGATCGTCATAACAAAAGGTATCGCCTGCATCAATTTCCACTAAGTCATGAATCAGCAATAATTTAATCGCGTGTAGAATATCCACTTCCGGCGGTGCATATTCTTGTAAAATTACCGCCATTAGGGCAATATGCCAAGAATGTTCGGCGCTATTTTCCCGCCGGGAACTATCGGTTAATAGGGTTTGGCGCAAAACCTGTTTGAGTTTATCGATTTCAATAATAAAAGCAATTTGCTGTTCGAGAGCGTTAGACATGGGATGGCGCTGATAGGAGTTAAGCTATTACATCTTATAGATACTCAAGCACTATCCAAAATGGCATATATTCTAGGGCTTGACGGTGGGGGAACGAAGACGGTTTGTTTGTTAATGGACGATCGCGATCGCCTTCTCAGTCGTGGAGTAGGGGAAGGGTCAAACTATCATAATGTAGGGGTGGAAGCGGCTAAAGGGGCGATCGCTCAAGCGATTCGTTGCTGTATTACAGCCTATACTCCCGAAAGACTGAGGATCGGTGCGATCGCGCTAGGATTAGCAGGGGTAGGACGGGCTGCGGATCGTCTGGTCATTGTAGAGATAGTGGCTCAGTTACAGCAAGACGCTAGTTTACCCATTCTTTGGGATATTTTACCAGAAAATATGATTATTACCCACGATGCCGCGATCGCACTGGTGGGGGGACTGGGTTCGCCGGTGGGAATCGTTGCGATCGCCGGGACGGGTTCTCTGATTTTTGGGCAAAATCAACTAGGGGAAACAAGGCGGGTTTGGGGTTGGGGTGCGCGAGTTGGCGATCCGGGAAGTGCCTATTCTATCGCGGTTTCGGGATTAAAAGCGGTTCTAAAAGCACGGGATGGACTCGGAGAAGCCACCCAGTTAGAAACGCTATTTCAAGAGGCTTTACAGTTAGAAAATTCAGATGATTTACTGAGGGTGCTGTATCAAAACTATCAAGATCCTAGCGCGATCGCTGCTTTAGCCCCGTTAATCGATCTTGCGGCTATAAATGGGGATGCTATTGCTATTTCAATTCTCCAAGCCGCTATACAAGACTTTTTTAAAGCTACCCTAATAGTGAAAGCTCAGTTATTTTCCTTAGAAAAGGTTGTATCAGTTGTCACAATAGGCAGCGTTTGGCAAGGAAAAGCAGGGATAAGACAACAGTTTATCGCCCAATTGCAGCAGCAAACACCCTCAATTCAAGTCGTGGAACCTTGTCACGAAGCCGCTTATGGCGCGGGTTTGCTAGCGTTGGCAAGTTTAGGCAAAAAAAGCGATCGCAGTTTACGGAATTGTCCCGATTAAACTTGATGTCTACCTATGATATGAAATAAAAAGAATCTGGGTAAGATACTACAAGTTAACCGGAAAATATGTTGAGATTCATCCTCATTGCGCTAGTCACCATAGAACTGGTTTTACTCAGTGGTTTTTTGCCAGCAAAAGCCAGTTCCCCCTCCCAAGCAATGGCAACCTATACTTGGGGATATCCTTATGTGGGTAGCACGCAATTAGTCTGCAAGCAAATTGAGGCAAAACCGACAGACTCGGCAGTTCCCCAAAAGGATAAGCAGCAGATTAAAATGCAATCAACCCTTGTCAGCGATCGCTTTTGTTCGCACTTAGCCAAGCCATCAACCTTCTAATAGCAAAGTGCTGAGTGCTGAGTGCTGAGTTAAAACCAAGTTAAGTCTCATGCTTTGAGCAGTTTAGTCTGTCCTAACCTTACTGAGTACAGCTATATTTCCAATTCCCCTCTCCCCAGGGAGAGGGGTTAGGGGTGAGGGTTGAGGGCTGAGAGTTTACAAAATCTTCTCCAACCCATAAACTAAAGCTTTGAGTTGTAAGACCTTGCGGATGGCTAGCAGCACTCCCGGCATATAACAAGCGCGATCGCTCGTATCATGTCTTAAAGTATAAACCTGTCCGGCCGCGCCGAAAATCACCTCTTGGTGAGCAATTAACCCAGGTAAGCGAATGCTGTGAATCCGAATTCCTTCATCGGCTAAACTGCCTCTAGCACCTGCTAACTTTTCCGTTTCCTCTACCTGGGGGGGGTTGTAAGTTTTCCCCATTTCTGCTAAGAGTTGAGCGGTTTGAATCGCCGTACCGCTAGGCGCATCCGCTTTTTGGTTATGGTGCAGTTCAATAATTTCAACGTGATCGAAATACTTGGACGCTTGAATCGCCGCCTGCTGCAAGAGTACCATCCCAATCGAAAAATTGGGGATAATTAAGCATCCCATACTAGCTTTATCGGCAAATTCTGCTAACTCTTGCAACTGCGTTTCGCTTAACCCCGTCGTCCCCACCACTGGACTAATCCCGTAGGCGATCGCGCTTCTGACATTATCGTACACCGAATCGGGGTGAGTAAAATCCACCATCGCCACAGGCTTTTTCTCCTGGGCTGCAAACGCTAGCATTGATTCTAACTGGTCTAACACCGGGACTTCAACGGCCCCAATACCAATAATTTCCCCAATATCTTCGCCATTATAGGCGGGATTGCGATCGACGGCTCCGAGCAGGGTCATATCCTCCGCCTGCATCACCGCCTTAATCACCTCGCGTCCCATTTTACCGCCTGCACCGTTGACAATCACCGGAATGGGAGATTGACTTGCCATGATTGAGAGATTCCCGTTAAACCATCAGAACCCTAGTATTTTACCTGGTACGCTCGGTGCGATCGCGCTGCTGTTTTTAAAAACCTCCCATCGCCTGGTATTCTGCGAGTTTCGCTTGCGCCTGTGCTTTCACAAAGGTTCCTTGGGGAATTGCTTGCAATAAACCAATGGCTTCTTGTAGTTTAGCTTGAGCCGTCTTTTGAGTTTCCTGAGAATGGGTTAAACTAGCGGCTTCTTGCGCCAGTTGGTTAGCTTTTTCCAGATTTTTGGCGGCTTGCTCCTCGGTAACGATCCGATTGGCGATCGCGCTATAGTTAGCCTGATAGCTGTTTAGCTTTTCCTGTGCTTGAGATGCTATGGGTGAATCTTCGGGAATAGACACCAGTATCTCAACCGCCTTTTGCCATTTCCCCTCAATTTCTCGCCAAACGGATAAGGGATGGGGAGGGTTTTGACTCATTTCCGCCGCTTCCCTTGCTAAAACTTGTGCAGTTTGAAAATCAGCTACAGTTCGATCGGCGCTAGTATCTATCGCTCCCGGTAAACTTAGACTAGAGGGGAGTTGCAAACTCTGCGAAAATGTCAAATCTGTTTTCCCAATGACAAAACCACCTACGCCAGAAATCAAGACTAAGCCTAGCCATATCCGCTTTAAGCGATAGTTTTTCGAGGTGGGTCTTTCTTGTTCAGAAATTTGATTCTCTTGGCTAACTTTAATCTCTGAAACGCTTTCCGCTAGCCGTTGTAATTCAGTTTCTCTCGTTGCGAGAGTGTGAGACTGTCTAGAGAGTTCCGTTTCCCGAATTTTCAGTTTATCAGTTTGGATTTTGAGTTCTGTTGCTTGGGTGGCTAAACTCTCAGTTCTTCGCTTTAATTCAGCCTCTCGACTTGACAGATTCTCTATCTTACGATTAAGTTCTGATTCTCGATTCTCTAAGCTTTGTGACTGTTGTTTGATTTCAGCCTCTCGACTTGACAGGTTCTCTATCTTACGATTAAATTCTGCTTCTCGATTCTCTAAGCTTTGCGACCGTTGTTGAATTTCAGCTTCTCTAGTTGCTATACTCTTGATTCGATCTCTTAAGCTGTCTTCTCTACTCTCAGCTAAACTTCTAAGTTCAGCTTCTCTAGAAGTTTCTGTTACTTGACTATTGGAAGATTTATGGCTGTTTTGCTGAGAAGTATCTGGACTTTGGCGAGTATTACCGCCAAAGAAATCGGTTAGCAAACTAAAATCTAAACCCTTTTGAAGCGTATCTTGTATTTGATCTAGGTTGGAGGTTTCCTGTTGTATTCTGTCTGTATAATCGTGAAGATTTGACTGTGACTCATCATTCGATTGAGGAGTTGACTTAGAAAAGCGGCTTAAAAAATCTTCTAGGTCTGGCATAAGACGGAATTGTTAGTTCAAAGGGAAGAGACTGTAAACCAAAACAAAGCCGCTTTCAGGAAACACTTGAACAGAGGAACGCTTATTTTATAGTGTAGAACAATTTTAGGAGAAACCCTAAATTTTCTTGTTTTTACACAATTTCCCGATATGCCGTTTTCTCTTGGCAACTCTGGAAGCAGTGGGTATGATGCAAGAACAAGCGATCGCACCTAGAGATACACTCCAACGTGACGATTAGCGTGCCAAGCCTCCCCGTTATCCGCTAGCAACACTCTCAAAGCCCTCACCAGCAAGATAAACTAGAGTGAGCCAGAATTGACTTATCAGCTTTTACAAAAATTTTAGGATTCAGCTTAAAACTGGGCTAAGGCTATGGATAAGACAACTTCTTTTGAAGAAAATCAGGCAATGCTTAAATGGCTAAACCGCAATCGCAAACAGCTATTTGAAATGTACAGAGGTGAATACGTCGCTTATACAAAAGAGCGATTGCTAGCGCACGATGAACAGATTGAAGAAGTATTGAAGCGAGCAGAAGAGTCAGGAGAAACCTATGCGATTTATTTAGTTCCGCGTTCAACTCAACATATTCAATTTCTTTCTTTTTCCTATTTTCGCTCGGTTGTTCGTCAGGAGTGGTTTCCCAATTATCAGATCAAACTCAAGAATGAGGACAAAGAACTGAGTTTGGCAATGCTTGTCGATTCGGGTGCCGAACTCAGTTTAATTCCTTTACCTGTCGGTCAAGCGTTAGGATTAAGTTTAGCAAAAGCAGAAGCCCCACTGATTGCAGAAACGATTGGGGGAAGAGTTGAGTATGTGACTCGAAACCTAGAAATGACAATTAATGGTTATAGTTTCTCTGCACCTGTAGCTTGGTTACAATCTCTAACGGATGTAGAACAGCTACTTTTGGGACGGGAAGTGGTTTTTGACCGCTTTAATATTGAATTTAGACAAGCGGAAGAAACCATGATTTTTAGCTGGCGTGAAGATTCTTAAATGAACTGATGGGAATGAAACAGCAAAGGCTGAAGCGCTGGATTATTGGGGATTTTTCGGTTAAGCGGCTGATTAGAACTGGGTTGGCGATTTATGCGGTAGTGTGTGTTTATGCTTTGGTTTTCAAATCTTCCTACCCTCACTAAGCAGCTACCAAGACCATCCTGATATCATTAAACTGGTTTCCGAACCGGGCTTAAAATATCAGCTATTCACATTCCCAACCCCCAAATTGCTCTAAAAGCCCTCACCAGCAAGATAAACTAGAGTGAGTAGCCCAATGAGTTATCCTGTTTCTCGCCAAACTTGATGCAGAGAGGTTATCCAAAATTGATGTCACCTTCTTCGCAATTTGAAGTTAAATTCACTCTAGCCATTCACAATCTACCCGAAGCCAGTAAACAAGAAGCTGAGGCTAAAGCTAAAGAAGCTTATGTGATGACGCTGCTGCGACAGGGGAGTATTAGCACGGGTAAAGCCGCCAGCCTTTTAGAAATTTCGCGTCTTGAAATTTTGAGTTTGATGGGTCAATATAATATTTCAGTTTTTCCAGAACAAACTCAGGAAGAATTAGCACAAGAAGTTGCTGAAACGCTTCAGGTATTGGAGACATACAACCCGTGACTGTTGTTTCCAACACTACACCTCTGAGCGAACTTGCTAAGGTGGGCAAATTGGAACTGGTGCAGGCTGTCTTTGGAAAAATTATTATCCCTCAAGAAGTTTATGATGAGCTAACGACTGGCAGCCATCCCGCAGCCAACTTAGTTCCATCTGCTGATTGGATTGAGGTTAGAGTGATTCAGGATCGACAAAGATTATTGACTCTTCAAGAACAAACAGGGCTTGACTTAGGGGAATCGGCAGCTATTATCTTGGCAGAGGAGTTAAGCGCCGTTCGACTGCTGATAGATGAGCGTGCAGGACGACAAATTGCCCAATCTCGAAATATCCCGGTTGTGGGGACGATGGGTTTATTACTGCTTGCTAAACAACTCAAGTTGATTCCGAGTATTAAAGACGTTTTAGATGAACTTCGTAACCAAGGTCAATATATTAGTCAAAAGCTCTATGAAGACGTGTTAGCGATCGCGCAAGAGCTATTTTAAAATCAAGCAAGACTCCTCAGCTTAGTAGCTCTCAGAGACGGTTAAGTGAATTCATGTTGAAACACCAAAGGCTGAAGCGCTGGATTATTGGGGATTTTTCGGTTAAGCGGCTGATTCGGTCGGCGTTGGCGATTTATGCGGTAGTGTGTGTTTATGCTTGGGGGTTTAGCGATCGCCAAATCTTCCTGCCCCCACCCAGCAGCTACTCAGACCATCCTGGTATCATTAAACTAGCATCTGCTCCAGAGGTGCAAATCTCCGCAACCTATCTCCCCAACCCCCAAGCGGACTATACCCTACTCTACAGTCACGGGAACGCGGAAGACTTAGGACAAATTCAGCCGGTTTTGGTCTATCTGCGATCGCTCGGCTTCTCCGTTTTCGCCTATGATTATCGCAGGTATGGCACCAGCCAAGGCACCCCCACCGAACAGGGAGTCTATGCCGATATTACCGCCGCCTATCGGTATCTAACCGAAGCACTCAACATTCCTTCCAATCGGATTATCGCCCACGGACGCTCTATCGGCAGCGGGCCGGCTGTAGAATTAGCCAGTCGCTATCGGGTTGGGGGAGTAATTTTAGAAAACCCCTTAACCTCAGCGTTTCGAGTGGTGACGCGCATCCCAATTTTGCCATTTGATAAATTTAACAATCTCCAGAAAATCTCCCAAATTCGCAGTCCCATCGCGATCCTACATGGCACTGAAGATCGCACCATTCCCTTCTCCCACGGGCAACAACTGTATGCAGCGGCGAACGAACCCAAATTTTTCATTCCGATTGAAGGCGGCGAACATAACGATTTAATGGGGGAACAGTACGATCGCGCTATCCAGGACTTTAGGCGGTATTTGAGCGATCGCGCAAATCTAGTTTCCGGGCGTCCACTCTCAGGAAGGATCTAGATATAATCGTGCAGCAGGGGTAAATGGAATCTACTGAAGCTGTCTGATGGCATCTATAGATATTTGTGAGGGCAAATAAGCGCGTGATTTCTCGGTTCTCGCCTAAGTTTAAATCGGTTTTGTCTAAGATTGCGTCTTTACGAACGCGCATCCCGCACTATCAAGGGTTGGCGAATACCGTGAAATCGGGACAAAGTGCAATCTTAGCTGGTGCGATCGCCACTGGAGCCATCATTGTAGGTCGAGAACTGCACCTCATCACCCCTGTTGAACTCAACGCCTACGACGCCTTTGTGCGGTGGCGCACCCCTAGCGAACCCGATCCGCGCCTCCTGATTGTAGCGATTACAGAAGCCGATATCCAAGCGCAGGGACGCTGGCCGTTATCGGATGAAAGCATTTATCAACTTTTAGATAAACTGGATAACTATCAACCCCGCGTCATTGGCTTAGATATTTATCGCGATATTGCCCAAGAACCGGGACGCGAACAACTGCTAAATTATCTCCAAAATAGCGATCGCGCTGTCTCTATTTGCAAACTCAGCGAAACCAGCGATGATGATGATGAAGATATTGGCGTCGCCCCACCTCCCAATATTCCCGAAAACCGTCTAGGATTTAGCGATTTTGCCTTAGATAACGATGGCGTCGTGCGCCGAACATTGCTGCTAGGGACGCCAGAACCCCAGTCTAGCTGTCAAACGCCTTATTCCTTTAGCTTGCAGTTGGCCCGCCATTATCTGGCCCCCCAAAATATTCACGCCAGCTTTCAAAACGGTCAACTCTACCTTGGCGACAAAGCCTTTCCCCAGTTACACTCGCGCACGGGTCACTATCAGCGCGTTGATGCGGGGGGCTATCAAATCTTACTGGAGTATCGCGCCCCGCGAAATGTGGCGCGACAGGTGACGTTAACCCAGGTTTTAGAAGGTCAAATTGAACCGGAATGGGTGCGCGATCGCGCCGTGTTAATTGGCGTGACGGCCCCCAGTATAGACGATGCGTTTTACACGCCTTACAGCGCCACCCTGCGGCAAATCCACCGGATGCCGGGGGTGACGTTGCACGCCCAAATTGTCAGCCAGCTTTTGGATGTGGTTTTGGAGGATCGCCCCTTATTGTGGGATTGGCCCGAAGGGGTGGAACTGCTGTGGGTGTTGGTGTGGTCGCTGTCGGGTGGGGTGTTGGTGCTAAAAATCCAGCATCCGTTTAAGCTAGTGGGGGCGATCGCGATCGCGCTATTATCCCTAGTGGGGATTAATTGGGTTTTGTTTCTCCAGGGCGGACGCATTCCGCTAGTTGCGCCGAATTTAGGTTTTGCGATCGCAGCAAGTGGGGTCTTAATCTACACGACCTATAAAACGCGCCGAGAACACCTGGAAATCATCCATCGCGTTCAAGCTCAAGAAGATAATATCGCCCTTCTCAAAACCATGTTAGAGGAACATACGGATGTGGCGGCGATCGCGCCAACCGTGATTCCCAATCAACATAACAACAATTATGAGGATGCAACCCGCGTTTGGAAACCTGGGGAACAAGCGGCCAAAGCATCAGTGAACGATACCCAACGGGACTCGCCCCCAGCCAATCGCAAACCCGGTCATTTGGGGGGACGATATAAAATTATGGATGTTTTGGGGGCGGGCGGATTTGGTCGAACCTACCTGGCTGAAGATACCCAAAGACCGGGAAATCCTCAATGCGTGATTAAACATCTGAAACCCGCCCGCAATGATATTCGGTTTTTGCAAGTGGCAAGGCGTTTATTTGTTACGGAGGCGGAGATTTTGGAATTGTTGGGCAAGCACGACCAAATCCCCCAACTGTTGGCTTATTTTGAAGAACAGCAAGAGTTCTATCTGGTTGAGGAGTATATTAAGGGGCATCACCTTGGCGAGGAGTTGCCTGTAGATAAGCGTTTGCCAGAAAGTCAGGCGGTGGAGTTACTCAAGGGCGTTTTAGAAATTTTGGCTTTTATCCACGAACATCGGGTGATTCATCGCGATATTAAGCCCAGTAATATTATTCGCCGCGAGTCTGACCAACGGTTGTGTTTAATTGATTTTGGTGCAGTTAAGCAAATTCAACCCCAGTGGGAACCGGAAACTGAGAATATTACCGTGGCAATTGGGACCAAGGGATATGCGCCGCCCGAACAGTTGGTGGGACAACCCCGGTTAAGTAGCGATCTCTATGCGCTGGGGATGATTGGCATTCAGGCGCTGACGGGTATTGCCCCCCACCAGTTACGCCAGGATCAAGAGACGGGGGGCGTGGTTTGGCGCAATTTGGCTGCGGTTGGCCCGGAGTTGGCTGAGGTGATTGACCGAATGGTAGCCTATCATTTTAGCGATCGCTTTCAAACGGCGGCGGATGCCCTACAAGCCCTCAAAAAACTCCCTCCCTCCCCAACGGTTGTTTCTCCGATCCTCTCTTGAGTCTGTTCTCTGTTCGATTTCGCTCCGTTTTTCCTACTGTTTTCAATCCCTGAAAGGGATTAGATTTGATTGCAATCAATAGATCGGAAGGAAACATCAACCCGCCGAGCTGTTTCAATCCCTGAAAGGGATTAGATTTGATTGCAATGAATAATAAGATAATAATATCAATAATAGTATTGTTTCAATCCCTGAAAGGGATTAGATTTGATTGCAATGCAATTGTTCATCTTTCCAAAAAAGGGGTAGAACAAGTTTCAATCCCTGAAAGGGATTAGATTTGATTGCAATCCAAATCTCAAATGAGCCATTCGCCCATCTCTGATTAGTTTCAATCCCTGAAAGGGATTAGATTTGATTGCAATTTGCAATTTCTTAAGATTCAAAAGCGGATTAGATAGGGTTTCAATCCCTGAAAGGGATTAGATTTGATTGCAATGAACCAAGCTCGGATTCATTGGCGCTTTTCTGCTCTGGTTTCAATCCCTGAAAGGGATTAGATTTGATTGCAATAAAAGCAGAAGTATAGCAAATCCACTGAAGCCTTGTTTCAATCCCTGAAAGGGATTAGATTTGATTGCAATCGCTAAAGTCGAGCGCCAACAAAAGAGCGATCGCGTTTCAATCCCTGAAAGGGATTAGATTTGATTGCAATGTTTGACGATGTGATACGATAGACTCACAAATAAAGTTTCAATCCCTGAAAGGGATTAGATTTGATTGCAATTAACTGGCTATCTAGTGAAAAAAATCGGCAAATTTTAGTTTCAATCCCTGAAAGGGATTAGATTTGATTGCAATAATGAGGAAAGATTATGAATTGCCCGAACTGCGGAGTTTCAATCCCTGAAAGGGATTAGATTTGATTGCAATTAATATCGGGCTTAATAATATTATGAGAAATTCTTGAGTTTCAATCCCTGAAAGGGATTAGATTTGATTGCAATAATCAAGCTCGGCAACTTAATGAGCGCCGTCACCGTTTCAATCCCTGAAAGGGATTAGATTTGATTGCAATCTTGCTCAATATAAAGATAAGTAGAATCTCGGATGAGTTTCAATCCCTGAAAGGGATTAGATTTGATTGCAATTGGTGTTGGGTGAGTTAGCCCTAAGTTCACCAGTAGGAGTTTCAATCCCTGAAAGGGATTAGATTTGATTGCAATAAAAGTTGAGTCTACACCTACCTTGGAATCTAGTGTTTCAATCCCTGAAAGGGATTAGATTTGATTGCAATCCGAATATAGGGTTTTCTTGTCTACGTTTTCGGCGTTTCAATCCCTGAAAGGGATTAGATTTGATTGCAATTCAGAGGGAACCTCTAAAGCAAAGCTATCAATAGGTTTCAATCCCTGAAAGGGATTAGATTTGATTGCAATTGGTGTTCAGCAGCGATCGCGCCCTTGACGAGGAGTTTCAATCCCTGAAAGGGATTAGATTTGATTGCAATCTGATCGCGTTGCATAACGATTCGATCTACCAGGTTTCAATCCCTGAAAGGGATTAGATTTGATTGCAATCCGCCAATAGCAGCGGAACGGTGATGATTCCTTCTGTTTCAATCCCTGAAAGGGATTAGATTTGATTGCAATCTTGTTGGCCGCTTGGAATGCCGTCAAGCAGCAGGTTTCAATCCCTGAAAGGGATTAGATTTGATTGCAATGGATGATATGCGCTCCACACTGCTAGCGATGGCTGTTTCAATCCCTGAAAGGGATTAGATTTGATTGCAATCGAGGTCGTAGGCGATACGGCGATCGCTATTCTCGGTTTCAATCCCTGAAAGGGATTAGATTTGATTGCAATAAAGTATTGAGAGATTCATCTCTTGGGAATCAATGGTTTCAATCCCTGAAAGGGATTAGATTTGATTGCAATCTCAAAATCAAACAAGATACAATCCTCAAGCGCTCGTTTCAATCCCTGAAAGGGATTAGATTTGATTGCAATGCCAGTTCGCAGTAGAAAATTGGCTGAATCAGCAGTCAAGCGCTCGTTTCAATCCCTGAAAGGGATTAGATTTGATTGCAATCCGCAAAAATAATCCTCAACCAGGTCGCGGCGATCGCGTTTCAATCCCTGAAAGGGATTAGATTTGATTGCAATAAGAAACCTAGAAGATAAAAGAGAAGCTTTATCCCGTTTCAATCCCTGAAAGGGATTAGATTTGATTGCAATAATGCGCTTCGTTACCAGGAAATTCCTAGCGATATCCTGTTTCAATCCCTGAAAGGGATTAGATTTGATTGCAATCGCGATGAGCCAATTACGATCGCTGCACCGATCAGAAACAGTTTCAATCCCTGAAAGGGATTAGATTTGATTGCAATGTTTGAAGTATGCCGACATCCCCGCCGACATTTTGTTTCAATCCCTGAAAGGGATTAGATTTGATTGCAATGCTATCCCGTTTCCCTTTGAACCGATTCTCTACGCCAACTTCATGTTTCAATCCCTGAAAGGGATTAGATTTGATTGCAATTTCAAGCAGTACGAAGAAAATGCTAGTTTCACGTCGCGTTTCAATCCCTGAAAGGGATTAGATTTGATTGCAATCTGCCGATATTGCACGGTGGGTCAAAGGCAGAGCATCGCATGTTTCAATCCCTGAAAGGGATTAGATTTGATTGCAATATATACTCTTGCCACGAAATTGACAACGCTTTCAAGTTTCAATCCCTGAAAGGGATTAGATTTGATTGCAATCAAGGTTGGTGCAACATGCAAAACAACCTTTTCTAAGTTTCAATCCCTGAAAGGGATTAGATTTGATTGCAATCTTCGACCCACCCGCAACGAAGATGATATTGCCTTGTTTCAATCCCTGAAAGGGATTAGATTTGATTGCAATGAGTCCCGATGTGATTGCTAAATTTTTAGGGCTGGTTTCAATCCCTGAAAGGGATTAGATTTGATTGCAATCTCTAGCTTTAAGATGAAGGTTTCGCCGTTGGCGATGGTTTCAATCCCTGAAAGGGATTAGATTTGATTGCAATTCTATCGTGCTTGGTTTTGCAATTAGGGCATTCCCGTTTCAATCCCTGAAAGGGATTAGATTTGATTGCAATTTGCCGATCTCTGCTTCCACATAGGAGCGCTCTGCAATGCGGACGTTTCAATCCCTGAAAGGGATTAGATTTGATTGCAATGGAGCGCAATGTCTAACCCTCGAAACCACCTAGAGGGTTTCAATCCCTGAAAGGGATTAGATTTGATTGCAATGAAGTTGCTTGCGCGGATCGCCTGCTGGCTCGTTCCGCTGAGTTTCAATCCCTGAAAGGGATTAGATTTGATTGCAATACCTGACAACCTAGCCAAATATATCGCCAGCCTGATTCGTTTCAATCCCTGAAAGGGATTAGATTTGATTGCAATCGATGCGGCAACAGTAGCAAGAGCAATGGGTATCGTTTCAATCCCTGAAAGGGATTAGATTTGATTGCAATATACAACTCGCGATCGACTAAATCTTCCATTTTGAACGAGTTTCAATCCCTGAAAGGGATTAGATTTGATTGCAATTTTAATGCGCGGGCGGTTTCGGTTTCCCAAGTCTGGTTTCAATCCCTGAAAGGGATTAGATTTGATTGCAATTTGCCAAAACTCGGAGCGGAAAAACCACCCTAGTGGTTTCAATCCCTGAAAGGGATTAGATTTGATTGCAATTGGTGAGGCGTTCAATCGCCTGCATATTGACTTTTAGGCGTGCCATTACATCGTTTCAATCCCTGAAAGGGATTAGATTTGATTGCAATAGCTATTATTCCGGAAATCCAATTTCTAACATTTTCCGTTTCAATCCCTGAAAGGGATTAGATTTGATTGCAATTTGCAGGCATTGCGGGTCAAACGCCTTTCCAGGAAAAAGATGCGTTTCAATCCCTGAAAGGGATTAGATTTGATTGCAATATGTTGAGCCAAAGGTGGTTAAGTGGGAGTTCTACATCAGTTTCAATCCCTGAAAGGGATTAGATTTGATTGCAATGATTTAGAATTTGCTTGCAATCAGGTTACTCGCGTTTCAATCCCTGAAAGGGATTAGATTTGATTGCAATACAATTGCAAATGCGAAATTAAAGAAGCGCTAGATGTTTCAATCCCTGAAAGGGATTAGATTTGATTGCAATAAGTGCTAAAGGTTGCTGATCGCTCGTTGGAGAGTTTCAATCCCTGAAAGGGATTAGATTTGATTGCAATATCAAGATTTTGATTTCTTAAATACCGATATGATGTTTCAATCCCTGAAAGGGATTAGATTTGATTGCAATCCTCGGAGTGGTCTAGCGAGATCTATGTCCCTTTGGTTTCAATCCCTGAAAGGGATTAGATTTGATTGCAATGATGCGATCGCTCGTTCTTGTTCTGCCAAGTCGCGGTTTCAATCCCTGAAAGGGATTAGATTTGATTGCAATAATCAGGTTGCCAAGCAATTCAGGCAATTGAGCGGTGTTTCAATCCCTGAAAGGGATTAGATTTGATTGCAATGATTTAGAATTTGCTTGCAATCAGGTTACTCGCGTTTCAATCCCTGAAAGGGATTAGATTTGATTGCAATACAATTGCAAATGCGAAATTAAAGAAGCGCTAGATGTTTCAATCCCTGAAAGGGATTAGATTTGATTGCAATAAGTGCTAAAGGTTGCTGATCGCTCGTTGGAGAGTTTCAATCCCTGAAAGGGATTAGATTTGATTGCAATATCAAGATTTTGATTTCTTAAATACCGATATGATGTTTCAATCCCTGAAAGGGATTAGATTTGATTGCAATCCTCGGAGTGGTCTAGCGAGATCTATGTCCCTTTGGTTTCAATCCCTGAAAGGGATTAGATTTGATTGCAATGATGCGATCGCTCGTTCTTGTTCTGCCAAGTCGCGGTTTCAATCCCTGAAAGGGATTAGATTTGATTGCAATAATCAGGTTGCCAAGCAATTCAGGCAATTGAGCGGTGTTTCAATCCCTGAAAGGGATTAGATTTGATTGCAATTTTAGTTTTTTCCCCAAGAACTTCCAAGTCTTCCTGTTTCAATCCCTGAAAGGGATTAGATTTGATTGCAATCCGAACAAGCTGCCGCCTTGGAGCGCAGCTACCGCGGTTTCAATCCCTGAAAGGGATTAGATTTGATTGCAATTTCATAGGGTGAGTAGTCGCATCGATTCAAGGAGTTTCAATCCCTGAAAGGGATTAGATTTGATTGCAATCGGAACTAATGATTGCATGAGCGCCAACATCTACAGTTTCAATCCCTGAAAGGGATTAGATTTGATTGCAATCTGCGTTGTATATGCAGGCTGTCCCCTCCTGAAATAGGGTTTCAATCCCTGAAAGGGATTAGATTTGATTGCAATTCTCTACTTTATCGATGAAGTTGGGGTGCTAGTTGTTTCAATCCCTGAAAGGGATTAGATTTGATTGCAATACACGCTAACGCTGCAAAACTCCCCTTGTATACAGTTTCAATCCCTGAAAGGGATTAGATTTGATTGCAATCACCAAAGGTCATTTTACGCTGTGCTATTCCGAGTTTCAATCCCTGAAAGGGATTAGATTTGATTGCAATGCGTAGACATCCGCATCATTAAAGAGATTACCGGAGTTTCAATCCCTGAAAGGGATTAGATTTGATTGCAATGCCAGCAATGCCCGACTAAATTAGCCCGGAGTAAGTTTCAATCCCTGAAAGGGATTAGATTTGATTGCAATCGCGGGAGGCTAGAACCCTTGAGTTATTTAGTTTTCCAGGTGCGTTTGCGCGAGGCTGCTCTAAATGTACCATAGTTTTCCAGAAATCAAAAGCCAAAATCGTTGAAAACCTTACCCCGTATAGAGCGCGACCCCCTGAGAGCCGCGATCGCACTCCCGACCAAGCCCAGCAAGAGCTACAAGCGATCGCGCTATTGCCAGCAAAACCACACCCACCCCCTCGCGCCACCTATCCCCCAGAAACCTGTACCCGCTTCACCCGATCGATCCAACCCCGATAGCGTTCCAGAATCTCAGAATAGGGAGTCATCGGATCTGAAAGCAACTGAAACATCGGCGGCGGGAAACCCCCTCCCCAGAATGGGTGAAGCCACTTGGCGATCGCTTGTCGCGCAAAAAACTCAATCAGCAAGCGCTTCTGGTGAGGAAACGCATAATTAGATAACTCCAACAGCGCCTCAGCATCCGCTTGGCGGCGAACGGTGAATTGTGCGATCGCCTCCCTTATCTCCCCTTGCGCCTCCGCCAACAACTCGCCAAACACCACCACATCCTCCAACGCCGCATTGCAGCCTTGTCCCAAAGACGGCGAAACCGCATGAGCCGCATCGCCAATCAACAACACCCGGTTCCCCTGATGGTAGCGGTTGCAGCGGACCGAAACCACCTCAGACACCGGACGCTGGACAAACGCCTCCGCATCCGCCTCCCCCATCACCGCCCCCAACTCCGGACAATAGGTTTGGAAGAACTGCAAAACCTCCCGCGCCGAACCCAGATCCCGAACCTGGCGTTGCTCTCGCGGAAAATGGACAACGCCCGCCATCGTCCCATCCCCCTGATCTAACATCAGCACAACTCCCCCCGTTGCCAACTGCCAAGAATGGAGATACCCCGGACGCAAATCGACCCATTCCGGGACATTCTCTAGGGCAACAACCAGGGACTTATAGGCATTGGTTGCAATTTGGGTTTCGCACTCAAAATCCTCTTGAAGGCTCATCTGCTGGCGGATTTGCGAGTTCACCCCATCCGCCCCAATCAGCACCTCATAGCTGACTGTCTTCTGGGGGGCCGCCGCCGGTTGTAGCGTCAAGGTTTGGCTGGCAAAATCCACCGTCTGACATTCGCACTCAAACTCAACTTGCAGCCGGGGAGGGGAGTAGCGTCGGGTTAACTCATCAAGCAGAGCGATCGCCAAACGGGTGCGATCGAGGGTGAATAGAGGTTGGGTGCGGGTTCTGGCTTTCGGCTTCCCCTTTTGGGAATGCATCACCGATCCGCGCATCTCCTGGGCGATCGCCCTCACCGCCTCCGCCAACCCGTCCACCTGCTGCAAAGCGTGCATCCCGCGCGCGCTCAAAGTTAACGGGAAAGTCCGGGCCTTCGAGAACTCCACCTGACGCGGATCGCGACGGCGTTCGTAAATCCGCACCTGGTACGCCGGATACTGTTGTAGCAGATAGTGAGCCAGCAACAAACCGCTAGGCCCCGCGCCGATCAGGGTGACTTCAACCATAACCTTCTTAACGCTATTCCACGAGATCGCTTTCCCCCATTGGTAACTCTCGGTGAGGCCACAACAAGCGCAACCCCATCAGCGCAAACCCCAACGCCGCGATCGCCTTAACAAACTTCGTGGGGAATAACTGCGCCGTACCGCTACCAATTAACACCCCCAAAAAACTCGCCAGCAGCAAAGCCGCCGCCGTTCCCAAAAATACCGCCTTCGGGGACTTCGACTGACCGCTGAGAGCGATCGCCGCCAGTTGACTCTTATCGCCCAACTCCGACAAAAACACCGCGATAAAACTCAAACTCAACAAATTCCAATCCACCATCACAGATTCACCACATCCCACAACAACAGCACGCTAATCCCAAGCAAAATCGCCCCCGACGCCGTTTCTAACACCTGTGGCGACAAGCGACGCGATAACCACCGCCCCAACAACACCCCAATTAAACTCGTGGCAATTAACGCACAAGCCGCCCCCATAAACACCACCCAAGGGGCCTCCGACTCCGCACTCATCAACAGCGTTGTCAGTTGAGTTTTATCGCCCAACTCAGCCAAAAAAATTGTGATAAACGTCGAGACAAACACCTGAAAACCCGACCCTTGGCGTCTCGGCTGGGCGATCGGGCGATCGCTCTGGTTGCTTGCAGGAAATGGAGAATTCAAAGGACTACTCGCAGATGAAATTGCAATCGGTGAATCGACTTTCACGAGGGGTTCTGTGTGATTTTCATATTTTGTTCATTTTACCAGGCTTCATTAAGTCTGCTGGTACAGTGTGGCTCACCATTGGGGATTCGTCATTAACAACGTGGTCGCATTCGCCGAACTCAAAGGCTTGGCAAACAAATACCCCTGACCGTAATCGCAGCCTAAATATTTTAAGCGGGCCAACTGTTCCGGCGTTTCTACCCCCTCAGCCACCACCGTCATATTCAGATTGTGAGCCAAAGTAATAATCGTCTGGACAATTTCCCAACTCTCCTCCTCAAACGTCGTCCGCCGAATAAAAGATTGGTCAATTTTCAGCGTATCCACAGGCAAATAGTGCAAGCGCCCCAAAGAAGAATAGCCCGTCCCAAAATCATCAATACTCAGTTGAATTCCCAGCGCCTTCAGTTGTTCGAGCAATTCAATCGTCGCATCCACATTTTCCATCAACCCGCTTTCAGTAATCTCCAACTTCAGATAGCGACTGTCTACCCCCGTTTCGTGCAAAATTAACTGAATTTGCTCCTTCACCCGCAACTGCATCAACTGAATCGCCGATAAATTCACCACCATCGTTACTGGGATAGCTTGGGGAAAGCTTTCTTGCCACGCCCGCAACTGACAGCAGGCTTCGCGCAAAATCCACCAACCCAAGGACGTAATTAGCCCCGTCTCCTCAGCTAAGGGAATAAACTCCACTGGCGAAATCATTCCCCGTTGGGGATGCAACCAGCGAACCAGGGCTTCAAAGGCAGATATTTTGCCATCCACCAGCGAGACTATCGGCTGATAGTCTAGGCGAAACTCGCTTTGAACTTTGCTATCTGACCACGGGGGAGGCGGATCGCTCATCGTGGAGAGGGCGCTGGGATCGGCAGGAAACCCACCCACCGGATTATCGCTATAGAAAGCTGCGCGGCGAATCGCTCGATCGAGGTTGAGATCGCTTTGGGCGATCGCTCTGCGTAAATCCGTTTCCAACTGCAACAACCCCAACGCCTCTCGATACAGGTTGCGATTGAATAAAGCAAAGGGCACTTTACCCCGCGCTTTCGCCTGATACATGGCAATTTCTGCCTCTCGGAGAATCATTTCCGGTTGGCGACCCCCGCGAGAGCCGGTATGTTGGGTCAAAGAGGAATAAATCGCATAGGGAGAGGTATCCAACCCCATCGGCGTCAGGCTCTCAGCGCCTTCTGTTGCCTCTGCTGCATCTACACTAGCCCAAGGCGTAGCAGAGGCCGCAATCCCAATACTGACGCTGCAAAACACCTCCTGTCCGTCAATGGATAAAGGAACCGACAGCAAGGCGTAGATTTGTTCGGCGACTTGAATCGCATCGTCTAGGCTATCGAGATTTTCCAGCAAAATCGTAAAAGTATCGCCGCTAAAGTGCGCTAGGGTAAACAATTGCAGCCCCGTCTCCTCCGCTTTTGGGTTGAGTTGGGTTTCTAAGCTAGCCTGCATCTTCGCTGCGATCGCTACCAGCAGTTGATCGCTGAGACTATGACCGCGATGGGAGTTAATCACCTTATAGCGGTCGAGTTCAATAAACAGCACGGCAAATTGATACTGGCTATCCCATTTAGCTCTCGCCGTAGCTTGTTCCAAACGCTGTAATAGCAAGGCTCGGTTGGGCAATCCCGTCAAATTATCATAAAAAGCCTGTTTCCACAGTTGTTGCTCGCTCACGCGCAGGCGATCGCGCATCTTCAGGCGCTCTTGAATCACCTCTCCCCCCACAATCATCGTATAAATCGCGATCGGGGGGATCGCAGGCAGCAGATAGTTATTTTGAAACAGGACAAAACTCAACACCAACAGGCCGCCCACCAATACGACTCCGACAACCAACTGGCGGCGCAAACTCCAAGGCACGCTATTAGAGGAGGTTCGCAAAGCCACTCCATAGCCAATCAGACAACCGCCCAGGACATACAACAGGAGGTTTAAAGGGCGATCGCTTTGCAGAGCAATTGGGCGCAGATAATTGTCATTGAGTAGATTGTGGAGAATTGCCGCCTGGAGATGCACCCCACTGGCTGGAGAATTGCGATCGTAAGGCGTTTGTAAAATATCCAAGCCATGAACGATCGGCCCCACCAGCACGATCTTATCTGTGAATGCCGTCGCGTTCACCTGACCGCGAATCACATCCAGAATGGGATACTCTTGGATTTGGCTCTTAGAAGCCGGCCAGTTGACCCAGAACGGATGAGGCAGAGAGGATAAAACATCGGGACAGGCTGGATACCACTGGGGAAATTCGCGCCCATCGCCTAACGACACCTGCACGGACGGGGGAACGCACGCCTGCGAACCTAGAACCCGTTGCAGGTAAGCCTGATAGCTGGCAACTCCCAAAGCGGGAATCTTTTGAATTTCTGGCGGTAGGGTGCGCGTAATCCCGTCCGCTCCGGCAGTATTGACCACATGACCGACACCCACCGCCTGTTGCAGCAAAAGCGGATTGGGGAGCTTAAGATTGCCTTCTTGGTTCCAAGCCACCGTTAGGACTGTTGGGGCACCCACCTGCATCTGTTGGGCTAAAGCGACATCCTCTGGAGCCGGTTCGTCCACGATCACGTTGAGAACAATCAGGCTAGGCTTGGCGGGGGCTAGCGCTTGGAGCAGTTTCACGTAAGTCTGGCGCGATTGCGTTGTTCCGTAGAGTTCTTTAATCGCCGCCTCATCAATCGCCACGATCGCAATCCGCGAGTCCCACGTTTGAGGACCTCGCAGTTGATACCACGTCCGATACACCATCTCTTCTGCGGGGATGAACCAACCCAAACTTTGAATACCCGCAACCACAAATGCAGCGATCCCTCCGCTTAGGGTTCGCTGCCAAGATGGAGCATCAAGAATTCTACCGGGCTTTTGGCGATAACAGCGTAAAAACTGCCAGTTCATAGAGATTTTGCGTTTTCGATCGCAGGGCGCTTCCTGAATTGGAAAGGTGACACTTTCCGAAAGAGCAGCACAGGCTCAAAACAGCGCTCTGATTGAAGATTAAACGCACCCGTCGAGAGTTGAAGCGGATACCCTTGCCAGCACAAGGCGTTTCCCAGAAAACAAGTTGAATGGCGGTAGGGCTGGAAGATCAGCCTGCTAAAAGTCCCGAAAATCTGCATAGGCGACTAATTAAGGGTTGGGACAAAGCGACCCCCAGAAAAGGGGCGGGCAAATGAGAATCTGCTGCTATTGTATTCTCCTTGGTCATAATCGCCTGAAGGGTCTACTAATCGGCGAATCCTCTCTAAATTTAAGATGGAGGCGAAATATTTCGCGCTCTGGTTCAAAGAGAACACGCCCCTCTAATATAGATGTTGGCGCATTTCTCGTGTATTTTGCCGATTGAGTATAGACTCGCATCCCCTCCTGTGCGCTGCTCGTAGGTGACGCCCTACAGCAGCAGTCCGGATTGATAGCACTCTGATTCCTTCTACATGGCTCCCAACGCTGACCCAATGGGTTCAGACGCGGGACATAATATAGCCTCCCCCCAACCCCTACCCTTCGTTAAATTAACGCGACAATCGGGAAAAATCAGTGTTAACCTCTCGTTTTCTACCATATTGGACTAGAAACTCCAACAACGATTTGCACTTAAGGGAGTATTAATGTACTCCCACGCTCTAATCCTAGAGTTCCCCTATATTGACGCGATAGAACCGATAAATGCTCCCGGAGATTCCAATTCGGATGTAAAGCCTAGCCGCACAAGCAGCACTTGCAGTTTTCACCATTTTGATCGCAACAGGTGCAACAGGGAACCGAAACATTTTTGTACTGAGGAGGTTCTTGTACGCAACTCCACAACCCGATCATGGAAACTGCAATAATAACTTTCAGCGATTTTTTAAATTGCCCCACAACCCTCGTGCCTCATCTCTACCCGTTTTTAACGTTATGGTGTTTTGATCGTTTGGGGATGAGGGGTGAGAACTCTCACTCGAAAAATTGCGGAACAGGGGCGTTTAGCATTATCGCAATTATACGGGGAACTTTTTCACTTTAGTGTATCAAAAATAGCTATGAATTCAACACAATCTTCTTATGGTCTAGCCCTACATACCTGTAGTCCGCAGCTAGGGATCGCCATTGCTAATTTTGCGGAGACTCGCCGCCAACAAACCTGGAATTTAGGCCGCGAAATCCTCAACCAAATGCATCTGCTACTCGCTGAGTTTCTGACACCGCAAACCTGGTCAGACTTAGCCTTTCTCGCCGTGGCGAAAGGCCCTGGAAGCTTTACCGGAACGCGTCTAGGTGTTGTTACCGCCCGTACCCTCGCCCAACAACTGCAAATTCCCCTATTTGCCGTGTCCACCCTCGCCGCGATCGCCTGGAAGGAAGCCCAACAGCAGGAATTTAACCGCCCCCTGTGCATCGCCGTCCAAATGCCCGCCCAGCGCGAACAATTGTTTGCAGGCGTTTACCAAATCGAAGCACCCCAAAAATTAACAACTCTTTGGAGCGATCGCGCGATCTCTCCCTCCGACTGGCAAAACCTCCTCCAAACCCTCAACCAACCCTACCACCAAATTGAAGCACCAAACGAGCTAGGCGACTCAGCCGCCAGCCTCCTAGAATTAGCCCATCTCGACTGGCTAGCCGGCCAACGCCCCCATTGGCAAGAAGCTTTACCCTTTTACGGACAACATCCGGTTGAGAGTTAGGGAAGAAGGGAGTTGGGAATTGGGAGTTGGGATTTGGGGAAGAGGGGAGTTAGGAGTTGGGAGTTGGGGGTTGGGGGAAGAGGGGAATTGGGAGTTGGGAGAAAAAGAAACGGGAAAACTTGATAACTATCAACTCAGCACACCGCTACGCGGAAGCAAGCTACAGCACTTTCCACACTGCTTCGCACAAGAACCGCGCAACAGCACTCTTTTCCCCCCACCCTCTTCCCCACTCAGCACTCAGCACTCAGCACTTTGCACTCTTTTCCCCCCACCCTCTTCCCCACTCAGCACTCAGCACTCAGCACTTTGCACTCTTTTCCCCCACCCTCTTCTCCACTCAGCACTCAGCACTTTGCACTTAGAGAAGCACTCAGAAGAGCATTCCAGCAATCATCCCGGCGAGGAGGATCAAGCCGATCCAGACATTTTCACGGAAAATATTGGCGTAGGTGGGGTGGGGGATGTCAGTTTGGTGGAGGCGGATCGACTGGTTGAGCCATAGAGCCAGCGCGATCGCGATTGTTGCCCAGAACTCCCAATTTAAACCTAAACGATAGCCCAGCAGCATTAATAAGCCAGCGGTTCCGACAAAGAAGAGCGTTACCGCATCTGCGGCTTTCTCGCCAAAGAAGATCGCGCTGGAGTTGATTCCAATTCGCAGATCGTCCTCCCGGTCGGACATGGCATAGACGGTATCAAATCCCAACGTCCACAGAATCACAGCCCCCCAGAGCAACCAGGTTTGGGGACTTAAGTCTCCGGTTGCTGCACTCCAGCTAATCAGGACTGCAAACCCCCAAGCAATCGATAGCACTAACTGAGGGACTGGAAAGAAGCGTTTCGCAGAAGGGTAAAAGACAATCGTCGGGATCGCCGCCACGCAGAGGGCAAAACTTAAGGGATTGAGATAGAGGGCCATGACTCCGGCGCATCCCATTGCGATCGCAGCCACGACAACTCCGACTTTGACAGAAAGCGCGCGAGAGGCGAGGGGGCGCGATCGCGTTCGTTCGACTTGCGGATCGATATCGCGATCCCACAGGTCGTTAATCGCACATCCGGCCGCACTGGTGGCTAAACTGCCTAAAATAATGACTCCCACTAAGGGCAACGGGGGCGTGCCTTGACCGGCTAAAAATACAGCCCACAGCGCCGGTATCATCAGGATGAGGCGTCCGGCAGGTTTGTCCCATCGTAAAAGACGAACAATGGTTAGCCAAGTGGGATCTGATGGGTGAGTTGGCTCGTTTAGCATAGCAGTCTCAAATAATCCTCAGTATTCGTCCCAATTTAAAGATATCTTTAGTCTAGAGCTAGGCTTAGAGAGATTCTAGGCAATTTTCGCTCGCGCTATCGACACAAAAAGTTTTTTGTAAAACGGGCAACGATTTGTCTGGGCTTTGACAAACAACTTTTTTGTAGCTGCAAAAGCCTCTAAGCCGGGTTGCGATTAGAAGTATCCCTAGATGCAAAGCACCAATGGTTGATTTAAAGTTGAAACTTGGTCGGGTTATGCCTGTTTTTACGCCCCCCATCGAGACTGAACGCACCCTAGCCGCAATTGATGTGGGTACGAACTCCGTCCACATGGTTATCGTTAGGGTCGATCCGAAACTACCCGCTTTTACCATTATTGACCGAGAAAAAGAAACCGTGCGTTTGGGCGATCGCGAACCGAAAACGGGCAACCTCAAACCAGAACCGATGGCGCGGGCGATGGCTGCTTTTCGTCGTTTCCAAGAAATTGCCAAAAGCCTAAATGTCGATCAAGTGGTTGCAGTCGCCACCAGCGCCGTCCGCGAAGCCCCCAATGGACGCCAGTTTCTCCAACAGGTTGAACAGGAATTGGGCTTAAAAATTAACCTGATTTCTGGACAAGAGGAAGCGCGACGCATCTATCTCGGCGTTCTATCGGGGATGGAGTTGAATAACCAACCCCATATCGCGATTGATATTGGCGGCGGTTCCACGGAGTTAATCTTAGGAGATGGACGCGAACCGCGATCGCTTAGTAGTACCAAAGTGGGGGCGGTTCGGCTCACCGGAGAATTCATCACCACAGATCCCATCAGTCATAGCGAATTTCAATATCTACAAGCCTATATTCGCGGTCGGCTAGAACGCCCGGTAGAAGACCTCTTGGCTCATCTCAAAGCCGACGAACAACCCCGTCTGGTCGGAACTTCTGGCACCATTGAAACGCTAGCCATTGTGGATGCGCGCGCCCAACTCGGTAGCGAACCTACCCCACTGACGGGATATCAACTCAGCCTCAAAAATCTGCGCGAGATCGTCCACCGCCTTCGCAAGCTTTCCTACGAAGAACGGGCGAATATTCCCGGAATGTCTGAAAAGCGGTCGGAAATTATCCTGGCGGGCGCTTTGATTTTACAAGAAGCAATGGATTTGTTAGGCGTCGATAGCCTGACGGTTTGCGAGCGATCGCTCCGAGAGGGCATCATTGTTGATTGGATGCTCGCTCATGGACTGATTTCTGATAAACTGCGCTACCAAAGCGAGGTGAGAACGCGCAGCGTTATTAAAACGGCTCAGAAGTATCAAGTTAATCTAGAATCGAGCCAGCGGATTGCTAATTTTGCCTTAAGCTTGTTTGACCAAACCCAAGGCCAGTTACATGATTGGGAGGCTCAAGAGAGAGAATTGCTATGGGCGGCGAGTATTTTGCACAACTGCGGTCTATACGTCAGTCACTCTGCCCATCATAAGCATTCCTATTATCTGATTCGTCACGGCGAACTCTTGGGCTATACCGATACCGAGGTTGAACTGATTGCCAATTTAGCTCGCTATCATCGCAAAAGCTCCCCCAAGAAGAAACATGAAAATTTTGCCAATCTTGGGGATAAGAAACACCGACAGATGGTTGAACAACTCAGCGCTTTACTGCGGTTAGCGGTGGCGCTGGATCGCCGTCAAATTGAGGCCGTTGAGTCGGTAAGCTGCCAGTATTTACCCGAAAAACACGAATTTCACCTCAAGCTACACCCCGCCCAATATGGCGATCGCTGTACTCTAGAACTCTGGAGTCTCAACGATAAAAAGACCGTGTTTGAATCTTTGTACAACCTGAAGTTAATTCCCTCTATTCAAGCGAGTCCTAGCTTTTGGTAGTCCAATGCAAAACCCTAGCCCAGATTGAATTCTAGGCTAGGGTAGAAGAGGCGATCGCTATTTGCGACGACGCAGCGTTAATAAACCACCCACGCTCAGTAAGCCTAAGAGCGTTGCAGGTTCGGGCACAGATTTCGGTTGAGTATCGATTTCTGGTTCTAAGCTGGGCTGAACTTCGGGTTCCGGGCTAGGCGAAGCTTGAGGTTCCGGACTCGCGATAACTTCGGGTTCCGGGCTAGGCGAAGCTTGAGGTTCCGGACTTGGTGAAACTTGAGGTTCCGGGCTAGGCGAAACTTGAGGTTCCGGGCTAGGCGAAACTTGAGGTTCCGGGCTAGGCGAAACTTGAGGTTCCGGGCTAGGCGAAACTTGAGGGGCTGGACTTGGTGGAGTCGGAACAGTAGGTAAATTGCCAGAAAACTTGTAATTGTGGAACTCCCCACTTCCTGAAACCGAATTAGCAACCAGCGTTCCTTCTAAGTTGCCATTATTGAACTGATAATGAGCTTGAGTCGCCAGAACGCTACCTTGGAACGAGAAGCCAGTGGTGCTAATGGAAGTTGCATCCACAAAGTTAAACAGCACCTTGCTCTTGTCGATACCGCCCAAGTTTAACCCAAAGTTGCTGATATTAACGCTACTACCCAAAACGTTAAAGACAACCGTTGAGTTTTGTCCAACACCACTCAGGTTAAGATAGCTAGACTTGGCAAATTGCGAACCATCAATCGTAAAAACGTTGAGATCCGTGTTGCTGCCTTGAATATGAATGCCACCCCATTTATATTCTGTGGAACCCGTTGCCCCCAGACTGCCTAAATGAGAAGATAGGGCCATCAATTCTTGTTGAGCTGCTGAGAAATTGATGGGGCTTCCTTGAGTGACGCCACAGGTTGAGGGGCAGTTGAAATAAACTGGAGAGGTAACACTACCGCCAACAACAGCGCTTCCGCCGAAAATTTGACCCCCGTTATATTTTAAGTCACCGCCAACCACCAGGCGCGTATCTGCACCATTAGAACCGGGAAGGCGATCGCCAATGCCAAAGTTTGTGAAGGTCGCATTTCCACCAACAGCCACTCTTCCTTCTGCATCGGAGCTTTGATTCATATCTCCGAAAACAAACACGTTATAATCGCTAGCAATTCCTAAAGAAGCCGCTCTTGCAGGTAGCGAAAAACTGAGTGCAGCAACGGTTGTTAGAGAAAGAGTCGTCCAGGTTGTAATCGATTTAGAATTGAGCAGCATAGAGATATATCAGATTCCATCTAAATGAAGTCCATAAACTGGGGGCTGAAGGCAGAAGGAAAGAGGTCGGTCAAACACAGTATTTTCAAATGCTCTGCGCCGCGTTTCCCATCAAGTCTGCTGTAAATTTAAGGCTTTCAATTTTTACTTTACAGACTCGCAGATGAAAATAGGGCATTCTCTCCACAGAGTTTCTGTGAAGATTGAATAGATTTTCAATCCATCTATTCCGTAATCTTTTCAAAAGAATTGGATCGAAATTAGTGACCAGAGAATTTGAAATCAGAATTCACCGTAAAATCCCGTAGAAATTCTGCTTTTTAGTTTTTAATTCTTGATAGAAAAATCTAAAATCCGTAATTCTTCTAGTCAGCGTCTTGGCAAGCTTTAATCTCTAAATAGAGAAATTGAGAACCCGCAGCAACCGGGCTAGAGGCGATCGCCCTCTCCAAGGTTCGATAAGCTAAAAAAAGCACAGCTATGGGAAAACGCGCATGAGTCCGCAACAAATTGCCCCTTACGGGTCTTGGAAATCGCCCATTACCTCTGAGTTAATTGTGTCTGGCAGTATTGGTATTGGTGGAGTCGTGCTAGATGGCGATCTGCTCTACTGGGTAGAAGGACGCCCCTCAGAGGGGGGACGCTACGTCATTGTTCAACGCACACCTGCTGGTGAAACCACTGATGTTAACCCTCCCCCCTTCAACGCCAGAACCCGCGTTCACGAATATGGGGGTGGCGCTTACTTCGTAGCAGAGGGTATCGTCTATTTCTCCAATTTTGCCGATCAACGAATTTATCGCCAAAAAGTCGGCGAACAACCGCAACCGCTAACCCCAGAAGGCGACTATCGTTACGCAGATGCCATTCTCGATCGACCGCATCACCGCCTGATTTGCGTCAGAGAAGACCATACCGGGGAAGGCGAACCGCAAAATACGATTGTTAGCATTGACCTCGACACCGGGGAATGTCAAGTTCTGGTTTCAGGCGATGATTTTTATGCCTCACCTCGCCTAAGTCCAGAGGGTTCTCAACTGTGTTGGCTAAGTTGGAATCACCCGAATTTACCTTGGGATGGAACCGAATTATTCACGGCTTCCCTTCAAGCCGATGGCAGTTTAGACAAACCTCAGTTAGTCGCCGGAGGGGTTAGCGAGTCAATCTTTCAGCCGGAATGGTCGCCAGATGGTCTCCTCTACTTTGTCTCGGATCGCGATAACTGGTGGAATCTTTACCACTATCGGGACGGCAAAATTGAACCCTTATGCCCAAAAGAGGCAGAATTTGGGCTTCCCCTATGGGTGTTTGGGATGGCAACTTATACGTTTGCGTCTGCTGATGAAATCATTTGCACCTATACAGAGGCGGGAAACTGGTTTTTAGCGAGTCTAGATGTGCAAACGGGGCAGCTTCAAACCATTGAAACGCCGTATTCGAGTATTTCTGCACCGCTGGTGAGTCAGGGGAAGGCGATTTTTACAGGCGGTTCGGCGACGGAACCCACGGCTATTGTCCAGTTGGATCTGGCTTCTGGAGAGGTTGAAGTGATTCGCCAGTCTACGCGATTAAAAGTGGAGGAAGGGTATCTTTCAATCCCTCAGCCGATTGAATTTCCGACGGAAAACGGTTTAACGGCTTACGGTTTCTTCTATCCTCCTACTAATCAGGATTTTAGGGCACCTGAAGGGACGAAACCACCCCTTTTGGTCAAAAGTCATGGCGGCCCGACGGCGGCGACTTCCAGCACGTTTAATCTCAAAATTCAGTATTGGACAAGTCGCGGTTTTGCGGTGTTGGATGTCAATTATGGGGGAAGTACGGGTTACGGGAGAGAGTATCGCCAGCGCCTAAAGGAACGTTGGGGCATTGTGGATGTGGATGACTGCGCTAATGGCGCGAAATATCTGGCGCAGCAAGGTTTGGTGGATGGCGATAAATTGGCGATCGCCGGTGGGAGTGCAGGCGGCTACACTACATTAGCGGCGCTGACTTTCCGCGATGTATTTAAAGCGGGGGCGTCTCATTATGGCGTTAGCGACTTGGAAGCCCTGGCGACGGATACCCATAAGTTTGAATCTCGCTATCTCGATGGTTTAATTGGGCCGTATCCAGAACGTCAGGATTTATATATAGCGCGATCGCCCATTCATCATACCGACCGTTTAGCCTGTCCCGCGATCTTCTTCCAAGGTTTAGAAGATAAAATTGTTCCACCCAACCAAGCCGAAGCAATGGTTAACGCCATTAAAGCCAAAGGTTTACCCGTCGCCTATATCACTTTTGCAGAAGAGCAGCACGGCTTCCGCAAGGCTGAAAATATTCAACGGTCTTTGGATGGCGAGTTTTATTTTTATGCTCGGATCTTTGGCTTTGAACCCGCCGAAAGCATTGAACCGATTCCCATTGAGAATTTGTAGTTCTTAACACAGATTTTTGAGGAGACAGAGGATTTGCTTTCTTTGTCTCCTCTTTTGTTGGCTTAACTCAGCAGATGGCGATCGCCTTTTCTCCTCAAGCGAGACCGTACATACGGATATCTGTGTCAATAAATTTACGGAATCGACTTCAGGCAAATTACGGAACTTTTCCCAAAAGCAAGTAACCCGTCCGAACCCTACTGAAATCTTTGATGAATTAAGTTTTGAGTTAATAAAATAAAAGCTGGTAGACCCCTTTCCATCGAGCCGATTCCTCACCGGACGGAGAAACAACTTGTGACTTTAACAACAACGGTTTCAGGCTATCAACTCACCGAGCAACTGTACTGTGGTTCTAGAACGTTAGTCTACCGAGCGATACGAGAAGTCGATCGCCATCCGGTTATCATCAAACTCTTACAACGAGAACGCCCTAGCTTTAGCGAACTCCTGCTGTTTCGCAACCAATACACCATTGCCAAAAACCTGAACTTGCCCGGTATTGTTAAACCTTACACCCTAGAGTCCTGCCACCATAGCTACGCCCTCGTCATGGAGGACTTTAACGGAATTTCTTTAAAAGAATATATTGAAGATCGGCGGCTGCCAGTCGATGAGTTTTTAGCGATCGCCATCCAACTCGCCGATATCCTCTACGGACTTTACCACCAGAGCGTCATCCATAAAGACCTCAAGCCAGCCAATATTTTAATTAACCCCAAAACCCGCCAGGTAAAGCTGATTGACTTCAGCATTTCTTCCCTACTCCCGCGCGAAACTCAAGCCACTCAACCCCCCAACGGACTAGAAGGCACCCTCGCCTATCTTTCTCCCGAACAAACCGGGCGCATGAACCGAGGAATTGACTATCGCAGCGACTTCTATGCCCTCGGCGTCACCTTCTTTGAATTGCTCGCTGGCGAACTCCCCTTTGCTTCCCAAGATCCGATGGAATTGGTGCATTGTCACGTCGCCAAACAACCGCCGCTGCTGCATGAAATCCTCCCGACTACCATTCCGCAAGCCATTTCTGAGATTGTCATGAAACTGATGGCCAAAAATGCGGAAGACCGCTACCAGAGCGCATTAGGACTCAAGTACGACTTAGAACAGTGCTGGCAGCAACTTCAGGAAAACGGCAAAATCGCCCCCTTTACATTGGGAGAGCGCGATATCTGCGATCGCTTTTTAATCCCCGAAAAACTTTATGGCCGTCAAGCCGAAGTCCAAACCCTGCTAGCCGCCTTCGATCGCGTCAGCCAAGGAACCAGCGAAATGATGCTGATTGCTGGATTTTCTGGAATTGGCAAAACAGCCGTCGTCTGCGAAGTCCACAAACCCATCGTCCGCCAGCGCGGTTACTTCATCCAAGGGAAATTTAACCAATTTGGGCGTAACCTCCCCTTTTGGGCCTTTGTCCAAGCCTTCCAGGACTTAATGGCACAACTGTTAAGCGAAACAGACGAGCAATTAGCGCGATGGAAAACCAAAATCTTAGCCGCCTTGGGAGACAATGCCCAAGTCATGATCCAAGTCATCCCCGAACTCGAACAGGTGATTGGCCCGCAACCCCCGGCGAGCGAACTGTCGGGCGAAGCGGCTCAAAATCGGTTCAATTTGCTCTTTCACAAGTTTATTCACGTCTTCGCCACCCCAGACCATCCCCTCGTCATCTTTTTAGATGATTTGCAATGGGCAGATTCCGCTTCGCTGAAGTTAATTCAACTCTCGATGGGCGAAAATCAAAACGGTCATTTGCTGTTAATTGGGGCCTATCGAGATAACGAGGTTTCAGCGGCTCATCCCCTGATGCTGACCCTGAATGAAGTCCGCCAAGCGGGAGCCGTAGTGAATGCGATCGCCCTCGCCCCACTCGCTCAAAGCGACCTCAATTGGCTCGTCGCCGATACCCTGAGTTGCCCGCCTCACCTGGCTGCACCCTTAACTGAGTTAGTCTACCAGAAGACCCAGGGCAATCCTTTCTTTGCCACCCAGTTCCTCAAAGCCTTGCAGGAAGAAGGAGCCATTACCTTCAATCTTCAACTGGGGTATTGGCAATGCAATATGCCTGAAATTCGGCAATTGGCGCTGACTGAAGATGTTGTTACCTTCATGGCGCTGCGCCTGCAAAAGCTGTCCCCCTCTACTCAGAATGTCCTGAAACTGGCGGCTTGCATTGGCAACACCTTCGATCTCGCTACCCTTGCCATTGTTTGCCAACAATCTCAGGCCCAAACGGCCCTAGATCTGTGGTCTGCCTTGCAGGAAGGCTTAATTTTACCGCTCAATGAGATGTATCGATTGTTTCAGAGCCAGCAATCTGAGGAGCGTTCTTTAGAAGTAGAACCGCTCCTGGGTTCCTGTACTTACAAATTCCTGCACGATCGCGTTCAGCAAGCCGCTTATTCGCTGATTCCCGCCGAACAGAAAGAGGCAACCCATCTTCAAATCGGTCAGCTTTTGCTGAAAAATCGCTCCCCCGAAGACTTAGATCAGCAAATCTTTGAAATTGTCAATCAATTGAATATGGGAATGGGGTTGTTGGTTCAACCCTCTGCAAGGGAAGAACTCACCCATTTCAATTTACTGGCGGCCCACAAAGCGAAAGCCGCTACTGCTTATACGGCTGCCCTCAACTATCTCAGTATTGGGATGCAGCTATTAGAGTTTGAGCCTTGGCAAAACCAATACGATTTAGCCCTAGCCATGTATCAAGAGGCCGCAGAGGTTGCCTATCTCAGCAGTCAGTTTGAGCAGATGCAAGCATTAATCGATGTGGTTTTACAGAATGCTCGAACCTTACTCGACAAAATTCCAGTTTATGATGTCAAACTGCACGCTTGCATGGCCCGCAACCACTTACTAGAAGCTATTCAAACGGGATTGCAGGTTTTGCAACTGTTGGGATTGCAGTTTCCCGAAAATCCCCACCCCTCAGAGATTCAAGCGCAACTCCAAGCCACGCTAGCTAATTTAGGCGATCGCTCTCCTCTAGACTTACTCTCGTTACCGCAGATGAGCGATCGCTCTACACAAGCCGCCTTGCAGATTCTCAGCGGTATGGCTCCCTGTGCCTTCCAAGCCGCTCCGCTATTGTTACCACTGATCGTATCGCAGCAGGTTAACCTATCGATTCAATATGGTAATAGTGCCCTCTCAGCACCGAGTTACGCTTACTTCGGGGTGATTGTGTGCGGCGTGATTGAAGACATTGAAACGGGGTATGCGTTTGGTCAACTGGCTCTCAGCTTGCTCAATCAACCCCAGATGAAACCCATTCAAGCGAGAACCACATTTGTCACGAATGCAGGGGTTCTCCACTGGCGCGAACCCGTTCGCAATACCCTAGACTCGTTACAGTCTGCTTATACCCTCGCGCTAGAAACTGGGGATTTAGAGTTTGCGGCTTTGTCCACTTATATCTATGCCTATCACGCTTATCTGAGTGCGGCTGAGTTGTCGGTACTCGAACAAGAGATTGCGAGTTATAGCCAAGTTTTGTGGCAACTGAAACAGAAAACCTCGCTGAATTTACAACAAATTCTGCATCAGGCAATTTTGCATTTAATGGAGCCTACCGAACAGCCCGCACAGTTGATCGGCGCTGTCTATAACGAGCAACAAATGCTCCCTCAACATCAGCAAGTCAATGATACGACGGCAATTTTTTACCTTTACTTTCATAAACTGGTTTTGAGTTACTTGTTTGAGCAAGTGGCTCAAGCGGTGGAGAATGCCGATATTGCTGAAACTTACATAAACGGGGTTACGGCAAATTTTGTAGTTGCGCCCTTTTACTTCTACGATGCCCTGGCTTATCTGGCAAGCTGGAACCAGACGCCAGAACCGGAACGCCACCGCCTGCGCGATCGCATTGAGCGCGATCGCCAAAAGATGCAAAAATGGGCCCATTATGCCCCGGCGAATCATCAACATAAGCTCGATCTGATTGAAGCTGAGTGGCATCGGGTGTTTGGGGACAAAGCACAGGCGATCGAGTATTATGACCGAGCGATCGCTGCTGCTAAAGCCCAGGAGTTTCTGCAAGAAGAAGCGATCGCTAACGAACTGGCGGCTAAATTCTATCTAGACTGGGGTAAGGAACGCCTCGCCCAAACTTATCTGATTGACGCCTACTACTGCTATGCGCGTTGGGGGGCAACAGCAAAGGTCAATCAGCTAGAACAAACCTATCCCACCTTATTAGCCCCCATCCTCCAATCTGAGCGCGTTTCCCTCACCCCAGAACTCACCATTCACACGACTAAAACCCTTTCCTCTGTCCCCACCGCTGGAGGGCTTTCCACCAGTTCTAGCGGGGCTGGAATTTCTGCGGCGTTAGATTTAGCCAGCATTCTCAAAGCCTCTCAAGCCCTTTCGGGTGAAATTCAGTTAACCCAATTACTGACAACCTTGCTGCAAGTGGCGATTGAAAATGCGGGGGCGGATAAATGCGCCTTATTGTTGCTCAAACAGGATCGACTCGTGGTGGAAGCCCTACACAGCGTTGACGGATCGACTCGCATCCAACTTGCAATGCTGCTAGAGGAAAGTCAGGAGTTACCCATTGGGTTTATTAATACGGTGAAGCGCACCCTAAAACCGACAGTCGTTGCGAATGCGATCGCCCATCCTTCGCTGATGGCCGATCCGTACATCCTGCGCCAACAGCCCAAAAGCCTGCTGTGCTTGCCGATTTTACATCAAGGACAACTGCAAGGCCTGTTGTATTTAGAAAATCAACTCGCGACTGACGCCTTTACCAGCGATCGCGTTGAGATCCTGAACCTGCTATGCACTCAAGCTGCAATTTCCCTGGCTAACGCTCATCTTTATCAACAGTCGCAAGCCTACGCCCATCAACTCGAACAGTCTTTAGAAAAACTGCGAAAGAGCGAAAATCGCTTTCAGAAGCTGTCAGATAACATTCCCGGTGTCATCTATCGCATTCGCATTGCTGCTGATGGTTCGGCTTCTATGCCCTACATTAGCTCCGGTTGCTATGACCTGTGCGGCGTTCGCCCTGAAGAGATCTTAAGTGGAAACAATAGTTTGCGAGCCTTAGAACATCCTGAAGATCGCCAAGGCGTTCAACAAGCGATTCTCCACTCGGCTCAACATCTCACCCCTTTTCGCCACGAGTGGCGCATTATTACGCCAACCGGCGAGATTAAATGGGTGCAGGCGGTGTCTCAACCGGAACAGCAACCCGATGGCACGTTGGTTTGGGATGGCGTCATGATTGATATTACAGAACGCAAGCGCATTGAAGCCGAACAGATTCAAACCGCCGCCCATTTGCGCCAAAAATCCCAGGAATTGCAGCAGGCGCTAGAGGATTTGCGATCGATGCAACTCCAACTCGTCCAGAATGAAAAAATGTCGGCTTTAGGCAATCTGGTGGCGGGGGTGGCTCACGAAATTAATAATCCCGCAAGCTTTATTACAGGTAACTTGGAACCTGCTAAAATCTATATTCAAGATTTATTAGGCTTGCTCGATCTCTATCAGCAAAAACTGCCCAACCCGGACGCCGAAATTCTCGATGAAATTGAGGCGATTGATTTGGAATATCTGCGGACTGACTTACCGAAGTTAATCGAATCGATGGATTTGGGGGTTGAGCGAATTTGCAGTATCAGCAATAGCTTGAGAACTTTTTCTAGAGCCGATCGCGACTACAAAGTTCCCTTTAATATTCATGAAGGTCTAGAGAGTACCCTGTTGATTCTCAAACATCGCTTGAAGGCTAACGAGTATCGACCGCCAATTCAGGTGATTCGAGAATACGGTGACTTGCCCCTGATTCCCTGTTTTCCCGGTCAACTTAATCAGGTCTTTATGAATCTGTTAGCAAATGCGATTGATGCTTTAGAAGAATCGAATGTAGGGCAGAGTTTTCAAGACATTCAATCCCGTTCCAATTGGATTAAAATTCAGACCCGAAGCAGGCGCGATCGCTCCATTGCGATCCAGATCGCCGATAATGGGGTAGGAATGTCAGAAGCCGTGCAACAGCGCATCTTTGACCATCTGTTTACCACAAAACCCGTCGGTCAGGGGACGGGTTTGGGATTGGCGATCGCGCGTCAAATCGTCGTCGAAAAACATGGCGGTACCCTTGAAGTTAAATCGGCGCTCAATCAAGGAACGGAATTTGAGATTGTTTTACCCATTGAAGGAGAGCTTTAAGTTAAGCGATCGATCTATCATTCATTTACTCAATTGAATCCTTTCAGATTCTAATAGAGCGTTTGACAGGCTGGGTCATTCACTCGATAGTTTCTGATTCTAGGATAGAAATAACATGAATGCAGTCCAATGCTTACAGGAAGAAATTCCTGGATATGCTGGTTTTGAACCCCTTTATTTAGGGACAAAAACTGCGGTTTACCGAGCGATTCGCACAGCGGATCGACAGCCCGTCATCATTAAAGTGTTGCAGCGGGAATACCCAAGCTTTAACGAGCTATTGCAATGGCGCAATCAGTATGTCATTGCTAAAAATCTGCCCGTACCTGGCATTGTTATCCCCTATCACTTGGAGCATTATCGCCATAGTTATGCTTTGGTGATGGAAGACTTTGGGGGAATTTCCCTCAAGGAATATACCGGGAATCATCCATTAACGATCGGTGAGTTTTTGGCGATCGCGCTGCAACTTGCGGATATTCTGCACGGACTTTATCAACACCGAGTGATTCATAAAGATCTCAAGCCGACCAATATCTTAATTAACCCCAAAACCCAACAAGTCAAACTCATTGACTTTAGTATCGCCTCGCTGTTACCCAAAGAAACCCAAGAAATCCTAAGCACCAACACCTTAGAAGGAACCCTCGCCTATATTGCTCCAGAACAAACAGGACGGATGAACCGAGGGATTGACTACCGCAGCGATTTTTACTCATTGGGGGTAGTATTCTACGAACTCCTAACCGGACAACTCCCCTTTCAGGCAAACGATCCGATGGAGTTAGTTCACTGCCACATCGCCAAACCCGCCCCTCAACCGAGCAACTCAGAAGAAATTCCCTCCCCAATTTTAGAGATTGTGATGAAACTGATGGCGAAAAATATCGAAGACCGCTATCAGAGTGCATTAGGCCTCAAGCACGACTTGCAACAATGCCAACAGCAATGGCAGCAAACCCAAAGCATTGCGCCCTTTACTATCGGGCAAAAAGATATTGGCGATCGCTTTAGCATCCCAGAAAAGCTGTATGGCCGACAACTCGAAGTCCAAACCTTACTCGCTGCTTTTGATCGCGTGTCAGGAGAACGCTCTTCCGGACGCAGCGAAATGATTCTCGTTGCCGGTTTATCTGGAATTGGTAAAACAGCCGTTGTCAACGAAGTTCACAAACCCATTGTTCGCCATCGGGGTTACTTCATTAAAGGCAAATACGATCAATTTGGGCGAAATACGCCGTTTTCTGCCTTCGTGCAAGCCTTTCGAGACTTAATGGAACAGCTTTTGAGCGAGTCTGATACTCAACTGCAAACCTGGAAAGCCCTGATTTTAGAGGCATTAGGTCAAAATGGGCAAATCATGATTGAAGTGATTCCCGAACTAGAGCGAATTATTGGTTCGCAACCCGCCGTCACCCCCCTATCTGGAGAGGCGGCTCAAAATCGGTTTCATCGCCTGTTTCAAAACTTCATTTCAGTTTTCACCTCCCCCCACCATCCTTTAGTCATCTTTATCGATGACTTGCAATGGATAGACTCTGCCTCGCTGAAGTTGATGCAGCAATTAACCTGCGAAGCCGAGACGCATTATCTACTATTCATTGGTGCCTACCGGGATAATGAAGTCACGCCAGCCCATCCCCTCATGCAGGTCTTAGAGGAGATGCAAAAAGCAGGCGCGATCGTCAATACCATCACCCTATCCCCTCTAGACTCGACCTCCATTCAACACCTGGTTGCAGACACCCTCAACTCTCAAACGCTGGCTCAACCCTTGGCTGAGTTAGTCATGAGGCAAACACAGGGAAATCCTTTTTTTGCCACCCAATTTCTCAAGGCCCTGCATGAGGAGGGCCTGATTACCTTTAATGAGAATACTGGGAGTTGGGAATGCGATCGCGTGCAGGTGCGGTCGCGCGTACTGGGGAAAGACGTGGTGGAATTTATGGCCCTGCAACTGCAAAAGCTACCCGCACGCACCCAAAACGTTTTGAAATTAGCAGCCTGCATCGGCAATCAATTCGATTTGCCCACCCTAGCGATCGTTTCCGCGCAATCTCAGACGCAAACCCTAACCGACCTTTGGCAAGCCATACAAGAAGGGTTAATTATTCCCCTCAATGAGAGTTACAAGTTTTATCACCAGGAAACTCAGAACATTGCGCTTGGCGAACCCCCCCAGAAGCCGCTGTTATACGCTCAACTTTCCACCTACCGCTTTCTGCACGATCGCGTTCAGCAAGCCGCCTACTCTCTAATTCCTGAAGACGCCAAACAACTGACGCATCTCACCATCGGACAACTCTTACTCAACAGCACCACCCCAGAAGAACAACAGGAAAAGCGGTTTGAAATTGTCAACCAGTTGAATCAAGGCATCGCCCTAATTTCCTCAGAAACGGAACGAGAACAACTCGCCCAGTTAAACCTCGCCGCCGGACAAAAAGCCAAAGCCTCAACCGCCTATGCTGCGGCAATGGAGTATTTAACCACCGGCATTCAATTGCTTGCTCCCACCGGATGGCAGCAATCCTACGCCTTAACCTTAGCGTTGCACGAACTCGCCGCAGAAGTTGCCGGTCTGAGCGGCTGCTTTCCCCTGATGGAGCAACTAATCGAGAAGGTCTTGCAAAATGCTCGTCACCTGCTCGATACCGTGAAAGTGTATGAAGTCAAGATCCTGGCTGATGTTGCCCGCAGTCGGCAGCCGGAAGCGATTCAACAAGCCTTGCTCGTTTTAGAAAAATTCAACGTTGTTTTTCCAGAACAACCCACCCCCGCAGAGATTGAACAAAGCTTTCAGGACACCCAAATGTTGCTAGCAGGCAAACCCTTAGAAGCCTTGCTAGAGCTTCCTGAAATGGTCGATCCAGAAGCTTTGGCGGTCATTCGCATCCTCAGCGCCGTAACTGCCGCTGTCTATCAAGCGATACCGGCTCTTTTGCCCTTAATTGTGTTCAAACAAGTGCAGTTATCCATTCAGCGGGGGAATGCGCCAGTCTCGACCCTGGCTTATGCTTGGTATGGGGTGATTCTCTGCGGCGTCATAGGAGAAATTGACTTAGGCAATCGGGCGGGGCAGCTTGCTTTAGATTTACTGGCACGCGGTCAAAATCAGGCCTTCAAAGCGAGTACGATCAATATGGTCTACCCCTTTGTCAAGCCCTGGAAACATTCCATTCAAGAGGCTCTGAACCCGCTTTTGGAAGGCTATCACAGCGGTTTAGAGATGGGTGCTTTAGAGTATGCGGCTTATTGTGCTTACAATTACGGCTCGCTATCGTATTTCTTAGGTAAGGATTTGGTGACGTTGCAACCAGAAATGGCAACCTACAGTCAATCCTTGGCTCATCTCAAGCAGACTGTGGCTCATAACTATCTCCAAATCTTCTATCAATCGGTTTTGAATTTGGGCAATTCTTGTCAAAAGCCCTGGCAACTGGTGGGTGAAGCCTACGATGAGGTGGCGATGCTGCCGTTACACCGCAGCGCCAACGATTTGTACGCGCTAGGAACGCTCTATATCAATAAGTTGATTCTCAGCTATCTGTTTCAGGAGTGGGAGATTGCAGTTGAGGTGGCGGATCGGGCGTTGCGCTATCTAGAGGGAGTGGCGGGCTGTTTTATGGTGCCCATTTTTCATTTTTATGATTCTCTCACTCAACTGGCAGTCTGTTCGGATCTGCCGGAAGCCGAACGCGATCGCGCTAAACAGCGCGTCAGTGCCAATCAAGCGAAGCTGAAGCGATGGGCTGAGGATGCCCCCATGAATCATTTGCACAAGTTTTACCTGGTTGAAGCTGAACAATACCGAGTCAGCGAGCAGATTTATCAAGCAATGGAATATTACGATTTGGCGATCGCCAAAGCTAAAGCCAACGGATATTTGCAAGAAGAAGCCCTCGCCAATGAACTAGCCGCTCGATTTTATCGGTTGCGAGGCAAAGACCGCATCAGTCAAGATTATTTGATTGAAGCCTACTATTGTTATGCCCGTTGGAATGCGAAAGCTAAGACCGAGGATTTGGAACGCTGCTATCCTCAATTACTGCAACCGATTGTCCAGCAACGACCCTTCAATTTAAATCCCTTAGAAACGGTTGCCAAAGTGATGCAGAATTTAAGCGCCTCTTGCTCGACGCATTCTTCTAGCGAGGGAATTTCTAATTTTTCTGAGGCGTTAGATTTTGCCTCGTTGATCGAGGCGGCGCAAGCCATTTCTAGTCGGATTGAATTGAATGAATTAATCGCCAGTCTCACGCAAATTCTCCTGAAAATTTCTGGGGCGGAAAAATCTGTTCTGATTTTGCCGCTTGAAGAGGGGTTGCAGGTGAGAGCCATTACTTCTATCGATCGCCAAGATAGCAGCTTGCAAACGTTGCTTTGCGCCCAATCGGTTGAAACTTGTCCAGATGTCCCGAAAAAGCTGATCTATTACGTTAAGAACACTCAGCAAACGGCTATTGTCAATAATTTGCAAACTCATACACCGGGCGTTATTGGTCACTATATGCTGACCTATGCTCCTAAGAGTGCGTTAGGCTTGCCCATTGTTAATCAAGGACATTTGGCAGGAATTTTGTATCTCGAAAATCAACTCACTCAGGGCGTTTTTACCAGCGAACGTCTACTCGCCATTAATCTTCTGGCGTCCCAAGTTGCTATTTCTCTTGAAAATGCTAGACTTTATCAACAAGCCCAGAATTCACTCTCGCATTTACAGCAAATGCAACTGCAATTAGTCCAAAGTGAAAAGATGTCTGCTTTGGGTAATTTGGTTTCTGGGGTCGCGCATGAAATTAACAATCCTGTTGGTTTTATTGCAGGCAATCTAGAACCCGCTCAACAATACATTCAAGACCTGTTAGGCTTGATTGAACTCTATCAGCAAAAATTCCCCAACCCCGATGCTGAAATCCTTGATGAAATAGAAGCGGTTGATTTGGACTACATACGGGTTGATTTTCCTAAGTTATTGGAGTCCATGCAACTTGGCGTTGAACGCATTCGCGATATCAGTAACAGCCTGAGAGTTTTCTCTAGAGCCGATCGAGATGACAAGGTATCGTTCAATCTTCACGAAGGCATTGAAAGTACCCTGCTCATCCTTAAACATCGCTTGAAGGCGAATGAGTTTCGTCCAGCGATCGCAATTGTTAAAGAATACGGCGATATCCCGCCCATTTACTGCTTTCCGGGACAAATGAATCAGGTGTTTATGAACATTTTAGCCAATGCCATTGATGCCTTAAATGAGTTCAGCACCCGCGATCGCCCTGGGGAGAATTCTGCACCGAATTATCAGATTATTCTGCGGACAGAACTGCTCGATCGCGACTGGGTTAAAATTGTCATTGCCGATAATGGAGTCGGCATATCCGAAACCGTGAAACAGCACATTTTTGACCATCTGTTTACCACAAAACCTGTCGGTCAAGGGACGGGGTTAGGATTGGCGATCGCGCGCCAGATCGTGGTCGATAAGCATGGGGGAAGCTTGGAAGTTAGCTCAGTTCTAGGTGAGGGAACGGTATTTGAAATTAACTTGCCGATCAAAGATTAAGCGGCGGTTTGTTGCATCCCCTGGCTGACGAACCCAAGGAGAATCAACCCCAACACACCCTTAGCTGCTGTTGGGGTTTGCAAGGCTCAACCTAGAACTCGGCTGGCTGTTCAACTTGCAGCCCCATTTGGGCACATTAATTGCATAACAACCCGACTTTAGACAGGATAACGAAGATGAATTCAGCCTCGGCTCTGATCCTCGGTGGCCATCGTTACAGCGACCTCAAGGAACTGTACTGTGGGTCAAAAACAAAGGTTTATCGAGCGAGGCGAGACAGCGATCGCCAACCTGCGATCGTCAAAATTTTACAACGGGATTATCCCAGCTTTAGCGAATTACTGCAATTTCGCAACCAGTATGCTCTGGCTAAAAATCTCTGTTTGCCAGGAGTCGTCGTTCCCTATAGTCTGGAACCTTATCACCATACCTATGCGATTGTGATGGAAGATTTTGGGGGAATTTCCCTCAAAGCGTATACCCAGACTCACGCGCTAGCGTTGGCAGAAGTTTTAGCGATCGCCCTGCAACTGGCCGATATCCTCCACGGACTTTACCAGCATCGCGTTATTCATAAAGACATCAAACCCGCCAATATTTTAATCAATCCCCACACCCGACAAGTTAAACTGATTGACTTCTCCATTTCCTCGCTTTTATCTAAAGAAACCCAGGAAATCAAAAACCCCCAGGGACTCGAAGGCACCTTAGCCTATCTCGCGCCCGAACAAACTGGACGCATGAACCGAGGAATTGACTACAAAAGCGATTTCTATGCCTTGGGGGTAACGCTATTTGAACTCTTAACCGGACAACTCCCCTTTCAATCTAACGATCCGATCGAATTAGTCCATTGTCACATTGCCAAGACGCCGCCGACCGTACAGCAGTTGAAGCCGCAAATTCCCGCAGTCGTGTCTGAGATCGTCAGCAAACTGATGGCTAAGAACGCGGAAAACCGCTATCAAAGCGCGTTAGGTCTTAAACATGACCTCGAAGAATGCCTCAAGCAACTTCAGCAAACGGGGCAAATTGCCGACTTTGCGATCGCGCGGCGGGATATCTGCGATCGCTTTATCATCCCCGAAAAACTCTATGGTCGGGAAGGGGAAGTTCAAACCCTGTTACAAGCCTTCGATCGCGTCGCGCAGGGTGGCTCAGAACTGATGCTCGTTGCCGGTTTCTCTGGAATTGGTAAAACCGCAGTCATCAACGAGATTCATAAACCCATTGTCCGGCAGCGGGGCTACTTTATTAAAGGAAAATTCGACCAATTTAATCGCAATATTCCCTTTGGGGCCTTTGTCCAAGCCTTCCGAGATTTAATGGGACAGTTGCTTTCAGAAAACGAGCGTCAATTGCAAATCTGGAAAGCCAAAATTTTAGAAGTTTTGGGCGAAAATGCTCAAGTCATCATCGACGCGATCCCGGAACTGGAATGGCTTGTGGGCAAACAGCCCCCTATCCCGGAACTATCGGGAAATGCGGCCCAAAACCGCTTTAATTTACTCTTTCAAAAATTCATTGCCGTTTTCGCTACCCAATCTCACCCGCTAGTCCTGTTTATCGATGATTGGCAATGGGCAGATTCAGCTTCTCTCCAGTTGATTCGCTTGTTAATGGGAGAGGTGCAACCGGGCTATCTACTATTGCTGGGAGCTTACCGGGATAATGAAGTCTCGCCGGGCCATCCCTTCATGTTGATGTTGGAGGAGGTGAGAAAACAAGGAGTAGCGCTGAATGCGATTTTTCTAAAACCCTTGAGTCTGGAAAGTTTGAATCAGTTGGTTAGCGATACCCTAGGCTGTCAGCCTCAGTTAGCCCAACCCTTAACTGAGTTAGTGTACCAAAAGACGAAAGGCAATCCCTTTTTTGCCACTCAGTTCCTCAAGGCGCTGCATCAAGATGGGTTAATCACCTTCAATCTCCAAGCCGGATATTGGCAATGCGATATTGCTCAGATCCGCAACAATGCCCTGACAGATGATGTGGTGGCGTTTATGGCCGAACAGTTGCAAAAGTTGCCAACTGCCACTCAAAAGATTTTGAAATTAGCCGCCTGTATTGGCAATCTGTTTGACTTAGCCACTTTAGCGATTGTGTCGCAAACCTCGGAAAGCGAGACAGCCGCCGCTTTGTGGCAGGCATTACAGGAAGGTTTGGTGCTTCCCCAGAGCGAGGTTTATAAGTTCTATGTGGGCAGCGAGCAGCCGCTAACCGCCGCCAGTCCCCCGCCAACCGTTAGCTATCGCTTCTTACACGATCGCGTTCAACAGGCTGCTTATTCTTTGATTCCCGAAGCCGATAGAGCGATCGCGCATTATCAAATTGGGCAACTCCTGCTACAGCAGATTTCGCCGGAAGCCAGAGAAGAACGGATTTTTACCCTAGTCAATCAGTTGAACTACGGCATTGCTCTGATTGCCGACCCAGCAGAACGAGACGAGTTAGCTCAATTGAACCTGATTGCCGGTCATAAAGCCAGAGCCGCCACGGCCTATCAAGCCGCCCGCGAATATGCCACCATCGGACTCAGCCTGCTGGATGCACAGGCTTGGCAGCGACATTACTCGATGAGTCTCAAGCTGCATGAATTGGCGGTAGAGGTGGCCTGGTTGTGCAGCGATTTTGAGCAGATGGATCGCTGGATCGAAGGGGTTATCGAGCAGGCGAAGACGCCTTTTGACCAGGTACGCGTCTATCACATCAAAATTCAATCGCTCAACGTCCGCAATGCTTTTACTGAGGCGATCGCGATCGGCAAATCTGTGTTGCAATTACTAGGGATGAGTTTGCCCGACTCTCCCACTCCAGAGGATATCGAACAAGCCAAGGTCGAGATTGATGGCTTAATTGGCGATCGCGATATTACGGAGTTAGTGCATCTGCCTAAGATGACCGATCCTCAACAGTTTGCGATTATGCAAATTGTCGATAGTCTTTTGCCCTCGTGTTACTTAACCCACTCTCCCCTTCATCCCCTACTCTCCGCGCGACAAGTCAAGCTTTCCATTCAATTTGGGAATTGCCTCTTTTCTTCAGTCAGCTATGCCAGCTATGCCTTGCACGTCAAAATGATTTGGCAAGATATGCGACAGGTGCAGCAGTTTGGGGAACTTGCCTACCGCCTTGCTAAAGAACCGGAAGCCAGAAACACCCGCGCTGCAACGTTTGTGATTGTGGCCGGATACGTGCATCACTGCACAAATCCTTTACGAGAGAGCTTACCTATCTTCCAAGAAGGCTATCAAGCGGGATTAGAAGCTGGAGATTTAGCGTTTGTAGTCTACAGCGTTCAGGTGTTTGCCTTAAATGCCTTTTGGTCGGGTCAACCCCTCAATGAGTTTGAGGCTCAGATTCGCGCCTATCATCAACATCTAACCGAACTGAAGATCGTCACCACGGGCAAGCATTATTTACTCTATTGGGAAATGGCTTTAATCTTGCTCGGTTACTCAGAAGATGAGGTTCCCTTCCGGCGAGTGGCTTACGAAGAAGAATTGACTGCTCAGGTGGCGATCTCTCGCGATAGTTTCCGCTTATGTGCTTTTTATCTGCATCGATTTGTTTTAAATTTTTGGTTGGGTGACTTGGCTCAGGCTCAGAAAGATGGCGATCGCGCTCAAGCGTATTTGATGAGTTGCGCCGGAACCATTGGCGAGCCAGTGTTTTACTTTTACGATTCGCTAACCCTCCTAGCCACTTTGGTTCCAGAAGCGGCTGATTTCGCAAGTTGCTGGCAAAGGATACAGGAAAATCAAGTCAAGTTAAAAAACTGGGCAGATTACGCCCCCATGAACCATCAGCATAAGTATGATTTGGTGGAGGCTGAGAAATGTCGGGTGCTTCAGCAAAGGACAACGGCGCTAGAGTTGTACGATCGGGCAATTCAAGCAGCCAAAGAAAATCGCTATCTGAATGAAGAGGCGATCGCCAACGAATTAGCCGCCAAGTTTTACCTAGATTGGGGCAAACAAACGGTAGCCGCAGCCTACCTGCAAGAAGCCTATTATGCTTACGCCCGTTGGGGGGCAAAAGCCATCATCGCTCGCCTAGAAACCCAGTATCCGCATCTGCTTAAACCGATCTTGCAACAGCGAGAATTGCATTTGCACCCCCTAGAAACGATTGCAATCAGGGGCGGCGATCTAACCCGGACTCGCGCCTCTTCAAGCAGCAACGCTGATATTTCAACAGCCCTAGATTTTGCTGCCATCTTGAGAGCGGCTCAAGCGATTTCGAGTAATATTGAACTTGATGAATTAATTGCCAATCTGACTCGGATTTTGCTAGAAAACTCCGGCGCGAGCAAAACGGGGTTAATTCTGCCGGAGGAAGAGGGCTGGAAAGTTTGCGCGATCGCCTCTTTGCACGATGTCGAGAATCCTCAAGCCCCCATCAAAACCACTCTGAAGTCGCAACCGCTAGTAGAGTGTGCGGAAGTCCCTCAGCGCATCATTCAGTATGTTAAAAACACCCAGGAACAGGTTTTAATCAATCGTCTAGAAACGAATATTTCTGGATTGATTGGGGATTATATGCTGAAGTATCAACCCCAAAGTATCCTCTGTCTGCCGCTTTTGAATCAAGGTCATTTAGTGGGCGTTCTTTATTTAGAAAATCAGCTTGCAGTTGGAGCCTTTAGTTCAGAACGCCTTCAGGTTATTAATTTTCTGGCTTCCCAAGTGGCAATCTCTTTAGAAAATGCCAAGCTGTATCAACAAGCTCAACAAGCATTGCAGAATTTACAACACGCGCAATTGCAAATTATCCAAAGCGAAAAAATGTCAGCTTTAGGAAATTTAGTAGCTGGAGTAGCCCATGAAATTAATAATCCAGTCGGTTTTATTGGGGGAAACATTCAGCCAGCTTTAGATTACGTCGGCGACTTGTTTGGACTCATCGATTTGTATCAGCAAGAATATCCCCAACCTCGCGAAAGCATTCAATCCGAAATTGAAGCGATTGATTTGGACTATGTGCGTCAAGATTTACCCAAGCTGATTGAATCAATGAGATTGGGAATTAATCGAATTTCTGAAATTAGCCACAGTTTGCGAACTTTTTCCCGCGCCGATCGCAATTATCAAGTGCCTTTCAATCTCCACGAAGGGATTGATAGCACGCTTTTGATTTTGAAGCATCGCCTAAAGGCTAATGACAAGCATCCAGAAATTCAAGTCATTAAACAATATGGCGATTTGCCTCTGGTTCACTGCTATCCCGGACAACTGAATCAAGTGTTTATGAATATTCTTGCTAATGCTATTGATGCGTTAGAAGAATCCAATCATGGGCGCAGTTTTGAAGAGATTCAAGTTCATTCTAATTGCATTACCATTCAGACTCAAGTTCTACCAAAGGGTCAAGTTTCTATCCGAATTGCCGATAATGGAATTGGCATGGCTGAAGCCGTGAAACAGTGTATTTTTGACCACTTGTTTACAACTAAAACCGTGGGTCGAGGGACGGGATTAGGATTGGCGATCGCGCGTCAGATTGTGGAAGAAAAGCACCTTGGCCAGATTGAGGTTAATTCTCAACCCGGACAAGGAACTGAATTTACCCTCTTGCTGCCAATCTCAGGGGAGAACGCCTAGGGTTCTAACACGACTTTGATGCAGTTATCCTTTTTATGTTTGAAAATTTCGTAACCTTTGGGAGCCTCGCTTAAGGGTAAACGATGGGTAATGATAAAGGTGGGGTCAATATCGCCATTTTGGATATGTTCCAACAGCGGACGCAAATAGCGATGAACGTGAGTTTGTCCGGAAGTCAGCGTTAAGGCTTTATTGACAATCGATCCGAGGGGAACTTTATCCACAAAGCCGCCATAAACCCCCGGAACCGATACGATTCCCCCTTTACGACAAGCCACAATCGCTTCTCGCAGTGCAGTGGGTCGTCCCGTTTCCATCCGCACTGCTTGCTTGACCTTATCGTAAAACGCCATAAAGTCGGTACCGTGGGCTTCCATCCCGACTGCATCAACGCAAGCATCCGGGCCGCGTCCCCCGGTCATTTCCTTTAAAGCGTCCCCAACATCGACTTCTTCGTAATTCAAAACCTCAGCATTTGCAGCTTTAGCTAAGGCTAACCGTTCGGGAAAGCGATCGATCGCAATTACCCGTTCTGCACCTAACAGAAAAGCGCTGCGGATGGTAAATTGTCCAACTGGGCCGCATCCCCAAACCGCAACCGTATCGCCGGGTTGAATTTTGCAGTTTTCCGCCGCCATGTAACCCGTCGGGAAGATATCGGTTAAAAACAGGACTTGTTCGTCGGTTAAACCATCGGGAATTTTCAACGGCCCCACATCAGCGAAGGGAACGCGGACATATTGCGCCTGTCCCCCAGCATAGCCGCCAAGGAGGTGAGAGTAGCCAAATAACCCAGAGGGAGAGTGACCGTAAAATTTCTCAGCCATCCACGCATTCGGGTTGGTATTATCGCACAGCGACCACAGATCGCGCTGACAGAAGAAGCAGTTTCCGCAGGAGATCGTGAAGGGAACGACAACGCGATCGCCAACCTTTAGATTCCTAACTTCGCTACCGAGTTCAACCACTTCCCCCATAAACTCATGACCGAGAATATCCCCCGATTCCATTGTGGGAATATAACCATCGTATAAGTGTAAATCTGAGCCACAAATAGCGGTTAGCGTAATTTTAATAATGGCATCGCGAGGATTCAAAATTTGAGGATCGGGAACGGTATCAACGCGCACGTCATTTGCGCCATGCCAGCACACTGCCTTCATGTTAGATTCTCCATAAATTGATTGATGAAATTCACAAATGCTCTTCGATTCGCGATCAACCCCCTTTGGGTTGACCTTCAGTGGTGGCAAGTTCCCCGGTTTCCATCAGTTGCTTAAAGCGGTTTAGCGCATCGCCAATTTTTTGTTCGGGAGACTCGCCTAAAAGTTTGGCGATCGCTTCTGAGATTTTGCCCCCCGGTAAGTGATATTCCATTACCACTTTGACCTCGGTTCCCCGGTCAGCAGGCGCAGGCTTAAAACGCACAAATCCTGAATTTTCAATATCAGCATCCTCTGTAGAAGCCCAGGAAATCAACTGATTGGGCAGATCGCTAATCACTGCCGCATCCCATTCTACGGTTGTTCCCAACGGGGCATCCGCTACCCAATGAGAGCGAAAATCATCATAAACGGTAATCGATTTAACATGTTGCATAAAGCGCGGAAAATTGGCAAAGTTTCGCCAAAACTGATAGAGTTCTTCCGCCGATTTATTAATCGTTACTGTTTTTTCAACTCGAATAACTTGTTGATTTTTAATCGTATCTTGAGCTTGTTTAACGGTACTTTGATTCGTCAGACCTTGATAGACTAATCCGCCACCTGCTAGGGTCATCAACACACCTCTTAAGGAGCGTTGTTGCAAACCCATTAAGACTAATGCTCCTCCACCAATTAAAGAGGCCCAACGCTCCGTTTCGCTAGCACTATAATCATCAGGTTGCTTGGATTCGTGTAGGTTAACGATATTTTCCATGAGACCAACCGCTTTGAGGGAATGCAACCAGGATATAAACCGCTTTTCCTCTCCTCGTCACTCTGAGGGTAGAGAAGTGCTAAGGAAGGGAGTTGGGAGTTGGGAGTTGGGGGTTGGGGAAGAAGAGGATGGGGGGGTGGGGAGATGGGGAGATGGGGAGATGGGGAGATGGGGGTTGGGAATTAGGAGTTAGGAATTGGGGGAAAACTTGATAACTCTCAACTCAGTACACTGCTACGCACCGAAGAAGGGGGTTGGAATACGGAACTGGGTACTCTCTTCTCTGTTCTGACTCGGAACTCGGAACTCGGAACGAAGAAGGGGGTTGGGAATTAGGAGTTAGGAATTGGGGGAAAACTTGATAACTCTCAACTCAGTACACTGCTACGCACCGAAGAAGGGGGTTGGAAGACGGAACTGGGTACTTTGTTCTCCACTCAGCACTCTTTTCCCACTCGGAACACCGCTGCTTGGTGTGCAAGCTACGGAACTCGGAACTTTGCACTCTTTTCCCCATGCTAAATAGTAGCCTTGTAGTGAGAATTCAGCAGACAATAGATTCTAGCGGGAACGGAAAGAAACAGACCGTATAAATGATTCAGGATGAGGATCGGACTACAACAACTCAACCATGATTGTGTCTAAGCCTGCGCGTGCAAAATCTTCTCAAAAAGTTTATTTGAGGCTGATCTTAGTCCTTCCCTTTGTGTTGCAGATTGTGGCGGCGGTGGGTTTGGTGGGATGGTTGTCTTTAAGAAGCGGCCAAAAGGCGGTGAACGATCTGGCGGATGCACTGCGCCAAGAGGTTAGCGATCGCGTTAACCAACACCTCGACAGCTATCTGGGAACGCCGCATCAGATTAACCAGATGAATTTGGCGGCTTATCGCTTAGGAACGCTTGATTTGCGCGATCGCGAACTGACGGCGCGCTATTTTTACCAGCAGATGCGAATTTATCCGAATCTCAGTTATATTAACTTCGGCAGCGCCAGGGGTGAGTTTGTCGGTGTCGGTCGCAATGATGATGGTAGCCTGTATCGCGAAGAGGTTGAACTCGATCGATTGGGAATCTACGATCGCTATACGCTGACTCCCGATGGAGAGCGCGATCGCTATCTGTTATCTGATGAACTCGATTTTTTTCAAGATCCGTGGTATGCCGATGCTGTAGACGCACGGAAGCCGCTCTGGAGCCAGATTTATCAGTGGGTCGATCTGCCTGAGATTTTTTCGATTTCTGCAAGTTACCCCGTTTATGACGAAGATAACGAACTGGTTGGGGTTTTGGGGGTCGATCTGATCTTGTCGCAAATTAGCGAGTTCTTGCAGACTCTGGAGGTGAGTCCGGGTAGCAAAATTTTTATTATTGAACGAGATGGCAGTATTGTTGCTAGTTCTAGTCTCGAAAAACCTTTCCGCCTTGAAGAGGGAATTCCCGAACGTCTCAGCCTCTTAGATAGCCAAGAACCGCTGATCCAAGCAACGGGACGGTATTTGCTACAGGAGTTTAACAATTTTTACCAGATCCAAGACCAGCAGTTATTGCAATTTCGGATCGATCGAGAACGCCAGTTTGTGCAGGTATCGCCTTGGCGGGATGAGTGGGGACTCAATTGGTTAATTGTGGTGGTGGTTCCAGAATCCGATTTTATGGGACAAATCTACGCCAATACGCGGGTCACGATTTTACTGTGTATTAGTGCGTTTGGCGTCTCGATCGCAATGGGGATTTTGACAACTCGCTGGATCATACGCCCGATTCTCCAAGTTTCGCAAGCTTCGGCGGCGATCGCCAACGGTCAGTTAGCCCAGCAGGTCGCCCCTAGTAATATTATTGAAATTGCAACGCTAGCCGATTCGTTTAACCAGATGGCTAGGCAGTTGCAGGAGTCGTTCGCGAGGTTAGAACGGCAAAACGAGGACTTAAAACATCTCGATCAACTCAAAAACGAGTTTTTAGCCAATACCTCCCACGAACTTCGCACCCCCCTGAATGGGATTATTGGTATTGCAGACTCCCTCATAGATGGCGCAACTGGCGAACTTTCTTTAGAAACCAAAGCGAATCTCGCTTTGATTACCTCTAGCGGTCGGCGTTTGGCAAACCTGATTAATGATATTCTGGATTTCTCTAAACTCCGCCACAAGAGTTTGCAACTGCACCTTAAGCCTGTAGACTTGCGTTCGATTACTCAGGTGGTTTTAACCTTGAGTCAGCCGCTTGCTGCCAGTAAAGGCTTACAATTAATGGATACGATTCAACCCGATCTACCGCCAGCACAAGCAGATGAAGACCGCTTGCAGCAAATCCTCTATAACTTAATTGGTAATGCGATTAAGTTTACCCATCTAGGGGGGGTAGAAGTCTCGGCGGAGGTGGTTGAAGGAGAATCTCCCCATTTGGCGATCGCGATCTCGGATACTGGTATTGGGATAGCTGAAGATCAACTCGAACGCATCTTTGAATCGTTTGAACAGGCGCAAGGATCGGCGACGCGAGAATACGGCGGAACTGGCTTGGGTTTAAGCGTTACCAAGCAGTTAGTGGAGTTGCACGGGGGAGAAATTCGCGTTCAATCGCAAGTTGGGGTGGGATCGAGGTTTACTTTTACCCTACCGATTGCTCAAGATGCGCCTATCTCAGCACCCAGTTGTTCAATCTTACCTGATACCTCGAAGGTGGAGTTAGCGATTGCTCCTGGGGTGGCTAAATCTCCCTTACCCGCACTCGCTGATAAGGCTTATCGGGTTTTGGTGGTTGATGACGAACCGATTAATCGTCAAGTGTTAGTCAACCACTTGAGCTTGGCTCATTATACGGTGCGCGAAGCCAGAAACGGCCCAGAAGCGTTAAGCATCCTCGAACAGGGATGGATTCCCGATATTATCCTGTTAGATGTGATGATGCCAAAAATGACGGGGTATGAGGTTTGTCAGCGCATTCGCGATCGCTACAGAGCGAATGTTCTCCCGATTGTGATGTTAACCGCTAAAAATCAGGTTGCTGATATTGTAGAAGGGTTTAGCGTCGGTGCCAATGACTATCTGACTAAACCCATTCAAAAAGCAGAAATGCTAGTGCGGATTAAAACCCATATTTATCTAGCCAAACTCGCCTTAGCCTACGAACGGTTTATTCCCCACAACTTCCTGAGATTCTTAAACAAGGAAAGTATCCTAGACGTTCAACTTGGCGATCAAGTCCAGCGAGATATGAGCGTCATGTTTTCCGATATTCGCTCCTTCACCACCTTATCAGAATCGCTGACTCCCCAAGAAACCTTTCGGTTTATTAATACCTATCTCAGCCGCGTGAGTCCCCTGATTCGCCAATATAACGGTTTTATTGATAAATATATTGGCGATGCCATTGTGGCATTGTTTCCCGAAACAGCCACTGACGCCGTACAAGCTGCTTTGGAAATGCAACGAGAAGTTGCAGCTTACAACCAGTATCGCCTCCAGCAGGGAGAGGCACCCATCGCCATTGGCATTGGCTTGCATACGGGGAACTTAATGTTGGGAACCATCGGCGAACCCGAACGCATGGAAACTACTGCGATCGCGGATGCGGTAAACTTAGCTTCTCGGCTGGAAGGGTTAACCAAATTATACGGGGTGGGAATCTTAGTCAGCGATCGCACCCTCTCAGAACTAGAGAATATCCAAGACTTTCAATATCGCTTTCTCGAACGGGTGAGAGTGCGCGGAAAGCGTCAACCCGTCGCGGTTTACGAACTTTACCTAGAAGAATTGGGACGGTGCGAACAACTGAAGACGCAAACCAAAACCGCCTTTGAACAAGCTGCGATCGCCTATCATTATCGCGACTTTGCTAAAGCGCAGCAAATGTTTCAATCCATCCTAGCACTGAACCCCCAAGACCGCGCCGCCTTACTCTACGTCAAACGCTGTCAGCATAACCGCCAATACGGAATTACCCAACCTGGGGATAGTTTCGCCGACTTAGAATTTTAATCTTGGGTTTCCGAGGGAAACGGAAGAGAACGCCGCGCCGGAACCGCATTGTCTCGCCAAATTAATAACGGTAAACTTAAGATCCCTAAAATAATCACAGCACCCGTCACAACCCAGACAGGTAAACGATTAGGTCGATAGTCGCTGCGTTCGATTTGCCAGAAAACCTGGTTATAACGCCAAGCTGCTAGCGCGATCGCAATAATACCAAAAACCACCAAACTAATCCCCAAGATTTCTGAGCGAGATAAACCCACCTCAACCGTCCCATCCGGAGTCAGCGCCAACTCTAACTGTCGTAAGAATAACCCAAATCGAGCCAGCGCAAACCCAAACCCAATCAAAGCAATAGAAGTTCGCAACCAAGCCAAAAACGTCCGTTCATTCGCCTGGTGTTCCCGCTGTCTATCCACCTTCGGCTGATTGCTCATTCTACTCCCCCTTCACTCCCCCCTCAAAACTCAGCACACTGCACTCTCTGTTCTCTCTTCTCTCAAAACTCGGAATTCGGAACTCAGCACTTAAGACTCAGCACTCAAAACTCAGCACTCAAAACTCAGTATGCTACACTCTCTGTTCTCTCTTCTCCCAAAACTCAAAACTCGGAACTCGGAACTCGGAACTCAGCACTCAAAACTCAGTATGCTGCACTCTCTGTTCTCTCTTCTCTCAAAACTCGGAACTCGGAACTCGGAACTCGGAACTCAAAGACTCAGCACTCAGCACTTTACACTCAGCACTCTCTAAGGCATCCACTCCAAAACTACCCCAACGCGGCTATCCCGGCTTTCCCTAGCATTTTGTTTTTGAATATCCGTTGAGATGCGAAAATTCGGCGTCACCGCATACCCAAACGAGAGAGTTGTAATTCCCACCTCTTCCCCACTTCTGGGAGAGACAAAATTTTGACTGAGTGCAATATCGGCTGCGCCACCGCGAGAGGGAACCAGCATGAGGCGAACCCCTACATTCAACCCTCCTCTGGAATAGTCATCGGTTTGCAGATAGCGATAACCCACAGTTGGCGCAACATTGAGATAGCCTCCCAGGGGTAACGCATAGTAGCGTAACTCGCCACCCACAGACGCCACTTCCCCGCCAAACGTCCCATTATAATCGGCACCTAATGCTAACCCTGTACGACCAATAAAGACATCCTCAACGCCAACATTAAAGCCGGCTTTATCGTCCGAAGCTGGAAAATGCGAATATCCCAATCTTACCCTTGTCCGAAAACTGGGGTTGCGGCGAATTTCCTCTAGCAAGTCGGGAATATTCTCGCGCCAGCGTTGTAAAACCGGACTGCTTTCAAGAATTTCGGGACTGATGTCTAACTCATCCGCCGCTGGTTGACTGCGAACGGGGGGCGCGATCGCCAGCAGACTAAACAGTAAACTAAATACTAGAAATTGCTGTCGCACGTTCTCACATCCTCACAAAAAAGCGGCCCTGCTTGAGGCAGAACCGCCAGCATCAATGGTTATGATAGACCTAACGGACAGATCCTTCTAGAGAAGCCGTGTCAATTGGCTTCATCAGGTAAAGGCGGAGGAACTGCCAGCCGTTGGAGAGGTAGAACGGTAATTTTTGGAAGAATTGCAGGAACTTCGGCGTCTTAGAACTCACAATAGCCGTTAGCTTCTCGTTATTCTTGACACAGATATCCAGAATCTTGTAAAAGTCGGGATGATTGACATTAAGAATCAGAGGGAATACGCGACCCGCTGTTTCATTGGTCTTTTCAATCACTTCAATATCATACTCCCGCGCATCTAAGCCAATGGCGGCATAGAAGTCTTTGCGTTGAATATCGTTGAGATACATCGTCGCAAACACAGACAGCAGGAAGAACCGACTCCACAAACGCGCCTTCCAGTCGTTAAGGATGTTGGGTTGCGCCTTCATGATGGCGTCAAAGAAGTCACCGTGACGGTTCTCATCTTGGCACCAGTTCTCAAAGAAGCGGAAAATCGGATAAATTCTGTGATGGGGATTTGCTTCTAAATGGCGATAAATCGTGATATAGCGCCAGTAACCAATCTTTTCAGACAGGTAGGTGGCGTAGAAAATAAATTTCGGCTTAAAGAAGGTATATTTACGACTCTTGGTTAAAAAGCCGAGGTCTAGCGACAGGTTAAAGTCCGACAGCGCTTTATTCAAGAACCCAGCATGACGCGCTTCATCGCGAGACATCAGGTTAAAGCATTCTGCTAAAACCGGACTGGTATCCTTGAGGCGGCGTCCTAGTTCTTTGTACAGGAGAAAACCGGAAAATTCTGCGGTACAAGAACGTTCTAAGAACTCGACGAACAGTTGGCGAGTTTCCCCGTCAATGCTTTCCCAAGATTGCTCGAATTCCGCATCGCGGACGAAGTGATGCCGATTATAGTCGGTACGGAATTCTTCTAAAATCGCTCTCAGTTCAGCTTCATTGACGGAGATGTCCATCTTCGCCATCTCGTCGAAGTCCGTTGTGTAAAACCGAGGTGTCAGGATAGTTTCTTTGGCAGGAACTTTAACTCCCGGCCGCATCTCTTCAAAAGCTGGTTTCTTGAGCGAATCTACCATAGGTCTGTGTACTCTCTTGCGATCGGTCTTAAGGCTTCATATACGGTTGCTCGCCATTTAGTCTACCAAGGTCTTCGGTGAGAAGGGGGAGAATTTCGTTAAGAGTTGCAACATCGCGTTACAAAAGTTAGCGCTTGGAGGGGAAGAAGGGAGTTGGGAGTTGGGAGTTGGGGGTTGGGGAAGAAGGGAATTGGGAGTTGGGAGTTGGGGGTTGGG